>JAFGLX010000028.1 GCA_016927795.1 Candidatus Omnitrophota bacterium | reverse complement strand
GAGGTGCAGCTTATGTCGCTTTCCGCCTTCACTTCTGCGCTTGAGTTAACATAACAGACTACCGCAGCGTCGGGGAATTCCTTTTTCTTCTGCCTGAGTTTCTGTACAGTAACCATATCGGCAAGCGGGCAACCGGCTTCCTTTACCGGTAAAAGTACCGTCTTATCCGGATTCAGTATTGCGGCGCTTTCGGCCATAAAATGCACGCCGCAAAAAACTATAACGTCGGCCTTCGTATCCGCCGCGGCCCTGGCAAGCGCAAGCGAATCGCCCAGTATGTCCGCTATTTCCTGTATCTCCTCCCGCTGATAGTTGTGCACTATTATAACGGCGTTTCGATCGGCTTTTAGCTTTTTTATTTTTCTCTTAAGATCTTCTTTGTATTGTTTGTCGTCTTTTTTAGGGTCTGTCATGGTCGTTTTCCGGTTTCTCGCTCTTCACATTAAGTATAACGTTATCGATGAGCCGTGTGCGGCCTACACGTGCCGCCAGTGCTATCAAAACTTCCCCTCCTATAATCGCTACGTCTTTCAAAAAGCCGGTGTCGACTATAGAGATATACTCTATTTTGCTCACGGCGGGCACGGTAGATATGAGTTCGCGCATTTTTTTTATTATTTTCTTCGCGTCCCTTTCGCCGGAGCTTATCAGCTCTTCCGCCAACTTGAGGGAGCTGTAGAGTATGGCGGCGTCTTTTCTCTCGGACCCTTTCAGGTAAATGTTCCTTGAGCTCATAGCCAGCCCGCCCTTCTCTCGCACGGTAGGAAGTATTTTAAGGGTTATGCCCATGTTTAGATCCTCCACCATCCTTTTGATGACAAAAGCCTGTTGTGCATCCTTTTGGCCGAAATACGCTATATCCGGCCTGACGATATTGAACAGTTTGGCTACGACCGTCGTGACGCCCCTGAAGTGCCCCGGCCGCGATTTTCCGCATAGGCCGGACGTCAAGCCCTCAACATCCACGTATGTGGAATAATCCTCCGGATACATATCTTCCTTTTTAGGACAGAAGAACGCGTCTACCCCGCACGCCCTTGCCAGCTCCTCATCTCTTGCCGTATCCCTTGGATAGCTGTCAAAATCTTCGTTTACTCCGAATTGTATAGGATTAACGAATACGCTCACTATAACAATATCCGATTGCTTCCTTGCTGTTTTTATGAGGCTCGTGTGCCCTTCGTGAAAGTACCCCATCGTAGGAATGAAACCTATGAGCTTGTTTTCCTTTTTTATAATTTTGGCGTAGGTTTTCATTTTATCGGGGTCGGTTACGATTTTCATACTAATCGTTCCCCGCATTTTCAAATAACGGCGCGGTGTCTTTTACATCGCGGCGTATTTCGAGTTCACGCAGCCCTTTAAGCACAAATTCGCGTTTGTGCATACGCGGATGCGGTACCTTCAATTTTTTGGTGTTTATCCTTTTGTTGCCGAAGAGCAAAATATCCAAATCTATCGTCCGAGGGCCGTTTTTAACGGTTCTTTTTCTTCCAAGGTATTTCTCTATCTTCTGCAATTCATGAAGAAGTTTTAACGGACTCCCGTCGGTTTCAACCTTGAACACGCCGTTCAGAAACTTGCCCTGCGGCGGCCCGCCTGCGGGCTCTGTCTCGTAAATCGATGAGAATGCCATAAGCCTTACCCCTTTTATCAGTCTGACCAGTTCCATAGCCTTGTCGATATTGGCCTTCCGGTCTCCAAGATTTGATCCTATCCCGATAAACGCTGTGTTGTTCTTTCGGTGCGCCATATTTACATAATCTTTTTGATTCTCGCGATCGCCTCCTTAAGACGCGATTCGCCTACGGTAAGGGCCATTCTTATAAAACCCTCTCCGCTTAAGCCGAAACCGTTGCCCGGCGTAACCACGACGCCTGCCTTATCAAGAAGCTCTTTGGTGAGACTCGCGGAGGTGAGCCTGCCGAACACCGGAGCCCAAACGTAAAACGTCGCTTTCGGCTTCTTGACTTTCCAGCCTATTTTATTAAGGCCATCCACAAAAAGGTCCCTGCGCTTCTGGTATGTGCTTTTTATGTTTTTGGACACTTTATCGATTCTCTTTAGGGCCTCTACCCCGGCAGCCTGTATAGCGTTAAAAACACCCGAATCTATGTTGGACTTTACCTTCACAAGTGCTTTGATTATCTCTGAATTTCCGCACACAAACCCCAACCGCCACCCGGTCATGTTGAATATCTTAGAGAAGGAATGGAACTCCACGCCTACTTCCTTAGCGCCTTCGGTGGCAAGAAAGCTGGGTACCTTGAATTCGTCGAACGAAATCTCGCTATACGCCGCGTCATGGCATATGATTATGCCGTTCTTTTCCGCGAACCTGACGACCTCTTTAAAAAACGACTCATCGCATACCGCTGCCGTAGGATTATTGGGGTAATTCAGGAACATAAGCTTTGCCCTTCCGAGCAGAGACTGCTTTATGCTGCGTAGATCCGGCAAAAAATCGTTCTTCTCAAGAAGCGGCATCCTCTGAGGTTCGCCGCCCGCGAATATTATGCCCGAGTTATAAGGCGGGTAGCACGGCTCCGGCACAAGTCCTATGTCTCCGGTGTTTATAAACGCCAGCGGTATATGAGCTATGCCCTCCTTCGAGCCTATCAAAGGCAGTATCTCATTGTCAGGGTCAAGTTGGACGTTAAACCTTGATTCATACCAACGCGCAATTTCTATCCGGAGTTCGGGAAAGCCCTTATCGAGGGCGTATTTGTGCATGCGGCTATCCGCGCTGGCTTTATGCAACGCCTCAATAATGTACCTGGGTGTCGGCTGGTCCGGGTCCCCGATACCTAAATCTACTATGTCCCTGCCTTCCTCAAGCGCTTTTTTCCTGGCTCTGTCAATTTCCACAAAAAGATATGGCGGAAGCGCCTTAAGTCGTTCTGACACATCAATTTTTATAG
>JAFGLX010000027.1 GCA_016927795.1 Candidatus Omnitrophota bacterium | reverse complement strand
TTATCTACAACGCTTCTATCCCATAAAGGGACTCCGCTCTTACAAGATGCCCTCCCTAACGCATGGTTGGATATCGGATTGGTTAGAAGTATGAACAGGGCAATAAGTAAAGCCTTCCAAAACCAACAGGGCTCCATAATTCCTACGCCAACAATAGTAAAAAAAGAACCGAAAGTAGTGCACTTTGTTCCTGCCTGAAGTCTGTTATAGACATCGGGGAGTCTGAATATCCCAAAACCACCAAAAAAAAGAAATATCGCGCCAATTCCGGTAATAATCAACCCCGCCAAATGCATTTAAAACCCCTTTTCCAAAAATCTGGCTATAGCTACAGCACCCGTAAAAGCTAAAATAGCATAAACCAAAGAAACATCCAAATAAATATAACTTTTAAAAATATAACCCAGCAAAACAAGTAGGGCAGTGGTAATGGTCGAAAGGACATCCAATGCCACCGCCCTATCCGCAGCAGTAGGCCCTTTTACTATTCTTAAAAAACAAAGAAATATTCCCGCACCGATAAAAGTAAGAAGGACTGTTTCCATCAATTAAATGCAACCCTTAAATATCTCTCGAATTTTTCCGATATTATTTTTGTTGCCTCTTCGCTATCTTCTGTTTTTACGTTTATCCAATGAACAAGAAGATTATCGCCTAATATATCCAGCGTAAAAGTTCCGGGAGTAAGCGTAATAGAGTTTGCCAGGATAAGTTTTGCTATATCCCGCTTTAATTTTGTCTTAATGACGACAACCCCTGGCCTTATGGGCATCTTGGGATGTAAAACTCTATAGGCTACATCTACATTTGCCTTTGCTATTTCCTTAAAAAGCACAAAGACGTAGATAATAAAATAAACAATCCTTTTTATACTCAGCGGCGGCAACTCGAGCTCAAGATAGACTTTGCTGAAAAAAATAGAAAGGATTAAGCTGACTAGGATTCCAAAGATAAGCATTTGATAATTTAGACTGGAGGCAAGAGCGAACCAAACCAGCATAAGTAGTACGAACAAATATAGGAAATTTTTTGTTGATATTTTCATAACTTCCCTTCTTGCAGGATGAAAACTTCAGGCCCCGATAGTTTTAAGATAGTCTCTTACTGCGATAGCTGCAATAGTAGCTTCTCCACAGGCGACACCTATCTGACGGACTTTTTTTGAACGCACGTCTCCTACCGCATATATTCCTGGAACCTTTATCTGCATATCTTCATCGGTCTTAATGTAGCCTAAGCTGTCCAGCTCGGCAATCCCTTCCAAAAACTCAGAATTAGGCAAAAACCCTACATAGACAAATACCCCCGAAACTTTAATTTCTTTCTCTTCGCCAGCTTGGCGGTCTTCCACAGTAATAGAGCCAACATTATCTTCGCCATTTATAGAGATTAATCTATGGTTTAACAAAAAATTTGTCTTACTGTTTTTCCTTAGCCTTTCCTGCAATATCCTTTCGGCGTTAATAAAGGGCAAAAATTCTATAAAAGTTATGCTTTTTACGTATTTAAGAAGGGCTTCTCCTTCCTGCAATCCGGAATTTCCGCACCCTATAACAGCCACATCTTTATCTTTATAAAGAGGACCGTCGCAGGTAGCGCAGTAAGATACTCCTCTGCCCTTAAACTTTTCCTCACCAGGAACACCTAGCTTTTTAGGAATACTTCCGGAAGCTACTATTACGGTTAAACCTAGATACGTTTCTTCTTCTGTATAGACCTTCATTTTACCCTCAACCGGCTCTACTTTTTTAACCTCTTTAAATTCAACTATCTCTGTCCCAAAACGCTGGGCCTGTTTTTTAAACTTACTCATTAACTCAATGCCGTTTGTGCCTTCGGAAAAACCGGGATAGTTTTCTATTAAATCAGTGCCGGCAGGCAGGCCCCCGCATATTTCCTTATCTAACAAAAGCACCTTAAACATCTCTCTTGAAGTGTATATTGCCGCGGTTAATCCGGCAGGACCTCCTCCTATAATAATAACATCATAAACACTATTGTTCATCCGCTCTGCCTCCTGCTTCTTTTGTTTGATTTGACCCTGCCTAATCCTTAAATACTTCGTCCAATATCTTGGTTATCTGTTTCTCATTTTGAATACTGCTTGTTGCCTTAACGACTTTGCCCTTTTTGAAATAAACAGTAAAAGGCAACCCCATAAAATAAGCGCATTCGGGTAAACCCCTGATAAAATCGGCGGCAGGAATATCAAAATCCATATCCCTGAATTGAACGTGCGGATATTTCGGCTCCAATTTCTGCATGCTGCCAAAAACGGGGATACACATCGGCCCCATTCTCCCGCAGCAAATCATAACGTTCGCATTACTTTCAAGTAACTCCTTAATTTCAGCATCATCTTCTACGTGCTTAAGTTTTGTATCTAACATAACTACACCTCCCTAACTATGCTTACCTTAAAAAACTGTTTTTCTTTCATTTCGTATAACATCCTGGATAATTTGACTCTTCTTGACTATGCCGGCAGGCTAATAAAAATAACAAATCTGACAGCCTATTTAAATACACCAATATATTCTTATCCTTTAGGTTTTCCTTCTCCTTTTTTCGTGATAATACTTCGCGCTCTTCTCTGTGCCGTCATAATCAACTATAAATGCTCACTTTGATTTTCCGCCAAATATCTTTTATATTTTCTGTCAAAGGATTATCGGCATATTCTACTACCGATAGCTTGCGCATCTGCGCTTCGGTAAACTCTCTAGCATAAGGCACGGTGCCAATAAATTCTGAATTATAGTTCTCTGCCAATTCTTTTATTCTATGGGTCCATTCCTGGTTCAGGTCCGATTTATTTACGACTACACCTGACTTGACTCCGAAATGATTAATTACCTTTAATACCCGTTCCAAATCATGCGCTCCTGAAACAGTAGGTTCAGTAACTGCCAGGGCATAGTCAGCGCCTGAAATAGAAGATATTACCGGGCAACCTGTTCCGGGAGCGCCGTCCATTATAGCACTATCCAGATTAGCTTCTTCAGCAAGTATTGCTGCTTTATCCCGAACTAAGCTAACCAATCTGCCTGAGTTCTCTTGCGCTATGCCCAATTTTGCGTGACTCATCGGCCCGAAACGTGTATCAGACATAAACCATTCGCCGTTTACTGCCGGTTTATTTTTTACCGCATCATACTTACATACCAATTTACATACGCCGCAACCCTCACATGCCAATTTATCAATCGTATAATAACGCTTGCCGTTTTCTTCATGTTCAACAATAGCGGAAAAGTGACAGGCTTCTCTGCATTTTCCGCATTGAACGCACGTGTCCCGATCTATATCTGCTTCTACCCCGCCGCTGAAAAGTCCTCTTGTCTTTATCTCAGGCGATAAAACTAAATGCAAATCTGCCGCGTCTACATCACAATCAGAGATTACAACCTTCCTGGATAAAGCGACAAAACTTGCGGTCAGAGATGTCTTGCCGGTTCCTCCTTTTCCGCTGATAACCACTAATTCTTTAGGTTTCCTGCCGGAACCCATGCCATACTTCTTGGATTTTTCAGGAATGTTTTCCGTTGACTCTTTTTTTCTTTCGGCCGCTTTCGGAGATTTTCTTTCCTGTGTGGCTAAATACAACACTTTTCCCGCCAATTTTTTAAATATAATTCTTATGTGCGGAAATTTCTCTACCGCCAATTCTCCCCGGGAATAACTTTCGGCTATTCTGCGTTCATCGGGAATCTCCCCGATGATATCCAGACGCGCCGCTCGACAATACTCTTTTAAGGCGGTATCTTGATATTCGGCTTTATTTACCACTACCACAGGCTCCTGGCCTACTTCCCTGGCCATATCTACGGCAAGTTTTAAATCATTTATGCCAAAGGGTGTGGGATCGGTAACCAGGATACATAAATCTACATTTTTGACCGTTTCCACCACAGGGCAACTTGTGCCAGGCGATGAATCTAAAACATTAATCCCTTCTCCGGTATATTCTTTGACCTTTTTTACTAACCGCGGAGACATTCCTCCTTCGGCCGTTTCTAACAACGCATAATAAACCTCTATGGATCC
>JAFGLX010000026.1 GCA_016927795.1 Candidatus Omnitrophota bacterium | reverse complement strand
TCATATGCTATACTTGCTGGTACATAAAAGCACTAACAATACTAACGAGAAGGACTATACTTATAGTAAGTACTAGAGGTACTATCTGCAAAAAACAAAAAGTTTTACCATGAGCCTACTCTCACCAAAGGAAGTGTTAAAAAAATACAGCTTATCTTATCAGACGCTTAATTTTTATACTACGTTAGGTTTATTTACGGTTGTAGAGCGACGAGGGAACAAGAGGCTTTATGATGAAAATGAAATACGCGATAGAATAGGTCAGATTCAGACATTAAAAAATCAGGGTTATCCGCTGAAGCTCATAATAAATAAGTTGAATAACGCGGAAATATAGGGAAACAAAAATGAGCTATTATCAGATACTGGGTTTTCAAAAAGAGCCGTTTTCCACAAGCCCGGACCCCGAATTTTTGTATATGTCCCGGGAGCACGAGACGGTTCTCACAAATACCCTTATAGAATTGAATCTCCAAAGAGGCTTAAGCGTTATTTTCGGTGATGTGGGTACGGGAAAGACAACGCTATCCAGAAAGCTTATTCAGGAACTCGGAAAACGGCATAAATTCCTGTTTCAGATAGTGCTGAATCCATCTTTTGAAAGCGAGGCTGATTTTTTGAGATATCTTATGAGCAATTTTGGGATACCTGCCGAATCCGCCGACGGCGAAAAGTATCCTCTCATGGAATTGCGTGACCGGTTCGAGAAATTTCTTCTGGCAAAAACACTTAATGAAAAAAGGATAGTCGCCGTCATAATAGATGAGGCGCAGAAGCTGGGTGAGGAATCTCTTGAGACGCTAAGGATAATTTTGAATTATGAAACAAACGAATTTAAATTAATACAGATAGTGCTTCTGGGTCAAATGGAGCTTCACTCCAAAATTTCCCGCGTTCAGAATTTCCGCGATAGAATCAGTTTCAAGTTTAAATTTTATCCTTTTGACCTGGACGAGACAAGGGAAATGATAAATTTTAGGATAAGAAAAGCCGGTTACGAGGGAAGGACAGGGCTTTTCATGGATGACGCGATACGGGAAATTCACATGTATACGGGAGGCTATCCCCGGAGCATAACCATGTTTTGTCACAAAGCACTAAAAGAGCTTTTGCTCAAGAATAAATACGTAGTGGACGTGCCGCTTGTAAGGTCTATTATTGAAAGCGAAAGAGATCTGATATGGCAGACAAAAAATTATCAGCAGAGCAAGAACTATTAGAGGTAATAGAAAAAGCGGGTTCGTCGGGAAATGGTTCTAAAAAAAAAGACGACGAGTCACAGGGGGTATCCGATCTAAAGATCAACAAGAGAAAGGCCCCGCACATTTATCTGAACGTTATAATGGGCCGCCTTGTATTTCTACGGGAAAAATTAAACGGAATGCTTCAGCTCAATAACACCGACCGCGTGGTAGAGATAGCGAATAACGTTTTAATAACTGTTATATGCGGTATGTGCGTTGTGCTTGTAATGGAGGTTGTAAAAAACACAAGAAAAGAGCAAACCCTGCCCGGCTTCATGCCGGTTGAGAGGAAAACAAGCATTGTAGAGCCCCTATTAAATAAACTAGACGACATCACTTTTTATATGGAAAAGCTTAAAGAAAGAAATATTTTTAAACCTACGCCCAAGGAAGTGGAAAAAGCGCCTGAAGAAAAAGAAGCGGAATTTAAACCTTCCGCCATGAGTAAACTCAGCGAAACGTTAAGGCTTGTAGGTTTTTCGCCGTCCGGGGCTGAGGGCGAAAATTACGTTATGATAGAGGACCTAAAAAGGAAAACAACGCATTTTCTTAAGGAAGGCGATAGCATCGTCGGTTTTAAGATTCTGAAGATAACAGGAGAAAAAGTTACACTGACCGACGGTCAGGAAACGGCGGAATTAAGATGACTCCAAATTCGGGGAGACAGAGTAAATTGAAACCAATCGTTTTTATACTCGTGCTTATTCTGCTTGAGATATGCATTCCGTCAAACGGCCTGGACCAGCCTCTGCCCCAAGGCCTTGAAGAAAATTTTAACCGGCTTATTACTCTTGACCTGCGTGATATGGATGTCGTTGATGTTTTTAAATTTCTGTCATTAAAAGGCGACTTCAGCATTGTGGTTAGCAAAAACGTTACAGGACGCGTGACACTGGTCCTGAAGCAGGTGAGGATAATAGATGCCTTGGACATATTAGTGCTTTCAAACGGCCTGGGCTATCGCATAAGGCAAAACATTGTCTATGTCATGCCGGAGGAGGAGTATTTCCAGGTGTACGGGGAATTTTTCAGGGATGAGAGAAGCGTCATGACGGTTTACCTGTCTTACGTTAAGCCGAGTTATGCCCTGGAGACGCTAAAAAACATAAAAAGCGAGATAGGGAAGATAGTTATCGACGAGAGTACAGGCACTGTTGTAATGATTGATACGAAAGAAAAGCTCAAAAAAATGAGCGAGGTATTGAAAGAAATAGACCACAAGCTGGAAACCAAGATTTTCAATCTGAATTACGCTGACGCCGAGGTTTTAAAGGAAAAACTTCGGGAGAAACTGGATGTGAAATCCGTAGGCACCATAGAGGCTGACAAGCGCTCCAATCAGCTTATAGTGACGGCGCTTCCGGACCGTTTTCCCGAAGTAGAAACAATAATAAAGGCGCTGGACAAAAAAACCAAAGAGGTTCTGATAAGGGTAAAAATACTCAAAATCATCTTAAACCCAAAATTTGATATGGGTATAAATTGGGCAGGGACATTTGATACAACTAACAAACTGCTTACGTCGTCACTTACTTTCGCAGGAGGATTCCCTATAGCTACTACCGTTTCGCAATTAGGAACGTTGGGACAGATAGCATTTGGCGACATTCCTCCCGATAACATAGAGATGGATATAAAAGCGTTAAAGCAGGTATCCGACACAAAAACCCTGGCAAACCCCAGTATCCTTGTTACAGACGGCGACGAGGCCAAGATACATATAGGAGACAAGCTAGCCTATGTCACCACTACCACGACTGGTACAGGGGCGGACCAGACCACTAACGAAGAAGTGCATTTTGTCGACGTAGGTATTTTACTTTCCGTAAAACCTACTATAAGCGATAACGGCTATATAAAAATGACTATAAAACCCGAAATATCCTCGCAAACAGATACCCTTACCACGCCGCAGCAGGCAGAGATACCGCTTATAAATACCACGCTTATTGAAAGTACGGTAATGGTGAAAGACGGCACGACTATAATAATAGGAGGTCTTCACAAAGACGAGGGCACGTATACAAAAAAAGGTTTGCCTTTCATTATGGACATACCGGTCATAGGAAAGATATTCCAAAATCAGTCAGACGATACAACCAAGACAGAAATAGCTATTTTCCTGACCCCGATTATCGTCGAGGGTGACGTAAACGTTACCGGCTACACGCCTTCTATCGCCCCGACCAAGAGCTATTGAGCTATTTTTCAGGTATCCCCGCATTTTTTAGTCAATTGCGCGTATAAATTGCAAAAGCGCCGGTTTTACAAATTCCGTTTCGGAATCCGCTTATGCAAAACTCAGTTTATTGTTTAATATCATAACCGCGCACCCTGCAGATTTTGACTGTTTAATAACAGGAAGAGCCTGTGGCCGCACGAAATCCAGAAATCCGGTTTTGTAAATCGAAATCAATCCCCGCATGTACAAAATCCTATCAACACAAAAGGCGATTAAGGCCATCGAAATCAAAAATCACACACAAAATACGCCGCTCAAACCGGATTTTTTGTTGGGATGCGCGAAAAGCGTCGAAAGCGCGTTGAAATAAAATGTGCAAACACGAATGGATGTTTACAATGAGACTATTCTTAAAGCCGCATTGCATGATACCGAAAAACGGCAAGAAATGTTACAAAAAAAATCTGAATAAAATTTCTCTTTTTCTTGCTATAATACTTATTATAATGGTATAATATTGCATATTATACGTGGTGGTACAAGACTTTTTAATAAAATAAAACTATTATAGTGAAAATATTATTATGTTGTAGTTCCATAATCTGCATTCTCATAGTCTCCCCATTTTCATTCGCCAACAATCTTACTTTAGACAACCCAAGCCTTACAGATTCTGATACTGAAGGGAAAACCACTAAAATAACGTTCGACATTTCATGGGATAATTCATGGCGGAATAAACTAAATTATGACGCCGCTTGGATATTCGTAAAATATTCTATCGATTCCGGCTCTACGTGGCAGCATGCAACCCTAAAGAGCGCCGGCGTTAACCCAACGGGTTTTTCCTTGGGTTCGGGAACAGCGATCGAAATTGTAGTGCCTCAGGACAAAAAAGGCTGCTTTATACAGAGAGCGGCTTATGGAGGGGGATCGCTTGCGACAACAGGTGTAGCGCTTGTATGGGACTGGGGCGCTGACGGGCTTGATAGCGGTACTCAAGCCAGGGTAAAGATTGCAGGTATAGAAATGGTGTATATACCCGAAGAAGCTTTTTATCTGGGAGACGGTGACGGCAGTTCTGAATCCACCTATGCGTTTCACCAGAGCGGAAACGATAATTCAAGAGTTCAGATTACTTCAGCCAGCAAAAATATAACATGCGATATAAACGGCAATGATGATATTGACACGCTTCCGGTTACCGTGGATGGAGATGGCGGCATTGCTGGAAATGCAAATTTTCCTACAGGCTACAAGGCGTTTTACATAATGAAATATGAAATCAGCGAATCACAATGGGTAGATTTTTTTAATACGCTTTCTTACGCGAAACAGCTAGCGAGAGACATTACTGACACAAGCGGCAAAAATTCCGATGAACCAATAAACAGAAATACTGTCTCATGGACTTCCGGCGCCGCCACCACCGTAGCGCCTGACAGATCGTGCGGTTACCTGTCCTGGATGGATTTATGCGCATACGCGGACTGGACTGCTTTAAGGCCCATGACCGAACTGGAGTATGAGAAAGCGGCCAGAGGCAGCATGGACGCTGTTTTTGCCGAATATGCCTGGGGAAATAATAATGTTACATATGCTACTACCATATCAGGCGCGGAGGACGGAACGGAAACAATTACCGACAATGACGCAAATTGTTGCGCAAATAACCAGACGTTTTCGGGCGGCAGTGGGGGCACAGGCCCTTTGCGTAACGGAATATTCGCAGTATCTAACTCTTCTAGACAAGAAGCGGGTTCCACTTATTATGGTGCAATGGAGTTCTCGGGCAACCTTGCCGAGAGGGTCGTTACATTGGGTAACGAAAGCGGAAGAGATTTTCAAGGCACAAACGGTGATGGCATATTGAGTCAAGCAGAGTCGTTCGAAGGAAACGCTACAAATACAGACTGGCCAGGTATAGACGGTACCCCTGCCAGGGGCGTAACGGGCGCTTTAGGCAGCGGATCGCGTGGTGGAGCCTGGAACAGCCTAACAAACCCGGTGCTTAGAATCTCTGACAGAACAAGCGCTTCCGCTGCCGATTCAGCGCGAAGAGAGTATTATGGAGGAAGATGCGTAAGGACGGCTCCTTAATAAAAAGCTCATCCACGGTATCCTTTCTGTGGTTGGGTGTGATATGGATATTTGCTTTTTTCTTTGTTTTTTGTCCCACAAAATATTGTTACGGCAATAATCTCTCGCTTTCAGACGGCCTACTCGTAGTTCAGGATGAATCCGCCGACACCATAAAAATCAGGTTTAGCGTATCATGGAACAATTCTTGGAGGGATTCCACTAATTATGATGCGGTTTGGATTTTCGCCAAATTTTCGACCGATGCAGGGAAAACATGGGACCATGTCACATTAAATAGTTCAGGTACAAATCCCAGCGGTTTTAGCATAGGCACCGGGAGCAAAGTAGCTATCGTAGTACCTTTTGACAAGAAAGGGTGCTTTATACAACGCTCAGAAAACGGTTCAGGAACGCTAAGTGCATCAAATATCGATTTGGTATGGGACTATGGAGCCGACGGTGTAAGCGATGATGACGCGAATAGCGCCAGTACTGTAATAAAGATTTTTGGAATCGAAATGATATACATACCTGAGAGTTCATTTTTGGTCGGAGATGCTGACGCTACTCAAACTGCCTGCATAAAAGCGGGTAAGACATTAAACAGCCCCGCTTCTATAAGCTCCGAAAGCGCTGTCAGCTTTAATAATTTGGATAATGGCCCTTTCTATTATCAAAGCGGCAGCAATGACGGAGAGTGGGTTTCGGGCACCTCATTTACCGTGTCATCATCGTTCCCAAAAGGGTATAAAGCATTTTATCTTATGAAATATGAGATGTCACAAGGACAATGGATAGCGTTTTTTAATACGCTTACGGACGACCAGAAAGTAAGCCGTGATATGACATCTAGCTCGGCGAACGGTAAAGCCAGTGACGCGGTTGTAAAACGAAATGCTGTAAGCTTTGTTTCTTCCGGAGATGCTATGCTGGTTAACGGTAGAGAGCAGGACAGGGCGTGTAATTTTATCTCATGGATGGATTTATGCGCATACGCGGACTGG
>JAFGLX010000025.1 GCA_016927795.1 Candidatus Omnitrophota bacterium | reverse complement strand
TTCTATGATTTCATCTGTGCTGACATACCTGAGACCCAACCTTTTTGACAATTTCTTCGCGACCGAGGTCTTCCCCGTCCCCATGAAACCTACTAGCACTATGTTTTTCATAATGATGGTATAGCAGGGGATAGTAGGGTATAGCAAGGGGCAGTAGGGGTATTTAATTTTTCGCAACCATACTAACCCCTGCTATCCATTACTATCCCATACTAACCCCTAAAATTAAATTCGCCTTATTGCTCTGATGTACGCCTCGTAATTCCGTTTCATTTCAGAGATGGAATCTCCGCCGAATTTTTCCGTCATGGCACAGGCTATTTCGATAGCGCAAACGTTCTCCGCGATAACACCCGAAGAAGGTACCACACATACATCCGCCCTTTCAACTTGGGCTTTTGTTTTTTTCTTGCTAACGATATCCACAGAGACCAACGGATTCTTTAGCGTAGCTATCGGTTTCATTACGGCTCTTAAAATTATTTCCTCCCCGTTTGTTATGCCACCCTCTATACCGCCACAAGCGTTTGTCCTTCTAAAAAATCCGTTATTCTTGCGGTTAAAAAATATTTCGTCATGCACCTTGCTGCCTCGTTGTCCGGCAACAAGAAAACCAGCCCCTATCTCCACCCCTTTTATACCCGGTATCGCCATAACGGCCCTGGCAAGATTCCCGTCTAACCTTCGGTCCCACTGCGTATAGCTGCCTAGCCCTGGCGGCAGGTGGCTTGCGATAACTTCAAAAATGCCTCCTACGGTGTCTCCGGAGCTTGCGGCTTTTTCTATCTCGGCGCACATCAGTCTGGAATTTTTACTGTTTACGCATCTTACGGGCGATTTCTCCGCGATACGCTTCATGGCGACAAGAGGTAACCTTTTATCCGATCTTACGCCTCCTATCATGACTACGTGGCTTAGTATATGTATTCCGAATTTTTCCAGCAGGATTTTGCAGACAGCGCCTGAGGCCACTCTTGAAGCGGTCTCCCGCGCGCTAGCCCTTTCAAGAATATTCCTTATGTCTCTGTCGTTAAACTTCATGGCTCCCGCCAAATCAGCATGTCCTGGACGCGGCGAACTTATGGAATGCAGAGTTTCTATCTTAAAATCCCTGTTTTTTATAAGTATAGCTATGGGGCTGCCTATGGTAACGCCTTTTCGTAAACCGGCGATAATTTCGGCCTTATCTCTTTCAATAAGCATTCTATTACCGCGGCCAAAGCCGGCCATTCTTCTTTTTAGCTCGTTATTTATAAAGCCCACGTTGAGATTTAAGCCTTTTGGTATACCGTCTATAATTGACACGAGCGACTTTCCATGCGACTCGCCCGCGGTCATGTATCTTATATGCATTTACGGCTCCTTCCTGTAAAACCCTGTTCGTTCCAAGTGGCTGAAGCTACGTAAGTTTGTTTCAGCCACTTGGAACGGGGTAAATGCGGCCAAAGAGAAAGCCTCTCGCCGGCTGCTTACATAAAGAACAATTTACCCACAATTTCTCTTCCCCAGAATACCGCCACAAGCGCCGCTAACGAAAGATGCGGACCATACGGTATTATGTCTTCTCCTCTTCTGATTTTAAGGACAATACCGGCGATGGAACCGAAAATTGGGGCAAGAAAAAACGCTAAAATTACAAGTTTCCACCCGATGAATGCCCCTATCATAGCCAAAAGCTTAACGTCGCCTCCGCCCATGGCCTCTCGCTTAAAAATAAATTCGCCTAAAAAACCCATAAGGTATATGCTGCCTCCCCCGGCTATGATTCCGATAAACGAATCAAGAAAAGACCCGAGGTGGTCTGTTTTATCCAAAAGAGGCGGATATAGAGCCGCCAGAAACAACCCTATCGGCATACCGCTTAAAGTAATTGCGTCCGGAATCTCGCGTATTTCAAGGTCAATAAAAGAACATATTATAAGCATACACGAAAGGTACCAGAAAATAAAAAAATCGGGCGTTAACCCGAAGCGGATAAAAAGAAATACGCTTATAAAGCCGGAGATTGTCTCAACTATTATGTACCTTGCCGAAATTCTTTTTTTACAGGCCCTGCATTTTCCCCGCAGCACGAGAAAGCTCAAAACAGGCACGTTATCGTACCATTTTATGGCTGTGCCGCACAACGGACAATGGGAGCGCGGCGTTATTATCGATTCGCCTTTTGGCAACCTGTAAATACACACGTTCATAAAGCTGCCGGCAACTGCTCCCAGAATAAAAACAAAAATTATTTCCATATTACCTATGGGTATCGTCTCGTGTTTCCCGTTAACTAAGTTCGCCTGTTCGCCAGATTTTTTAAAACGGCTTTTTTCATGTTCTCAAATGGCGCCTCTTTGCCGGTCCATATAGTAAAAGATGCGCCCGCCTGATATAAAAGCATGTTAAGGCCGCCTGTGACTTTGGCTGCGCGCTGCTTCGCTTCTTTAACAAGAAGCGTTTCGCTTGCATAAACAAGGTCAAAGCAAAAAAGTGTCTCGTGTAAATACCGGTAATCAAAAAGTTTTGGATCGTCTTTTTTCACGCCGCATGGGGTAGCATTAACCAAAAGCTCTGATTTTGATATAAACTCCTCGTATTTGTCTTTATCCTTCACTACGGTTATCAAAGAATTGCCTTTATGCCTTTTTGTTATGGACGAGGCCAGGCTTTCGGCTTTGGCGTTATCTATCTCTGCTATTGCTATTCTTTTGGCGCCTGAGGTAATTAGCCCAAGAATTACCGCTTTTGCCGCCCCGCCCGCGCCAAATATAAAAACACTCTTACCCTTAGGGTCAAAGCCGAGATCTCCCGGCCCTTTGCCCTTAAGCGCACTTATAAAACCCTTGTAATCCGTGTTGTATCCGCAGAACCTTTCGCCCTTTTTTGCTATTGTATTTATGGCGCCTATATCGGCTGAAAGACCGTCAAGTGTATCCACAAACTGTAACGCCTTTTCCTTGTAAGGTATCGTTACGTTACAACCCGAGATTTCACCTTTTCTTATGCGTAAGAAAAAATCTCCCAGTTCGCTTTCCTGAATATCAAAAATTTCATATTTCGCCTTAATGCCAAGCGCCTTGAAAGCCGCATTATGCATAATAGGCGACAGGGAGTAGCCGATGTTTTTTCCTATAAGTGCGTATGTTTCCATTTAGCTTCTATATGGTTATGTTTATAAACACGGATTGGTGTGTATTTAATATAATTCCGAATGCCCAAATCCCAATGACGAATGAATGTCCAAATCCAAAGTCCTAATTATTCGGCATTGAGAAATTGGAATTTTATTTGTCATTCGGGCTTGGACATTGGTATTTTTACGATATCCGTGTCAAACTGTGTTTGACGTGCGTTAATCCGCGTTCGTCAACTCCTTTTTTTCTTTATCGCTTTAAGCTTGTTTAGAGCATCCAAATACGCCTTGATACTCGCCTCTATAATATCGGTGCTTGCGCCTCTTCCGCTAATTTCGCTATTGCCTAATTTCATCCTTACCGCGACTTCCCCAAGGGCGTCTTTGCCCGCCGTTATGGCGTTAAGGTTATAACTCAAAAGGCGCGGTTTTACGCCAGCTATTTTTTCCATGGCTTTATAGCAGGCATCTACCGGCCCGTCACCTGTGGAATTCGCGGTTAAGTTTGCGCCTTTATATTTAAGGATAACGGTCGCATTCGGCGTAACTTTATTCCCGCTTAACACATAAAAACTGACTAATTTATATATAATCGTTTTTGTGCCGATTTCATCCTCTACGATAGTAGCAAGGTCCTCGTCAAAAATTTCTTTTTTCTTGTCGGCCAATTTTTTAAAAGCCTCGAAAGTCCTGTTTATCTCTTTCCCGCTTAATTTGTAACCTAATTTTTTCAACCGCGCCTTAAGCGCATGCCTTCCGGAATGTTTACCCAAAACCAATTTGGTCCCCTCGAAACCTACGTCTTCGGGTCTCATAATCTCATAGGTACGGCGTTCCTTAAGCAAGCCGTCCTGATGAATGCCGGATTCGTGCGCAAAAGCGTTGGCGCCCACTACGGCTTTGTTAGGCTGCACGATGATACCTGTAAGCCTGCTTACAAGACGCGAGGTTTTGTAAATCTCCTTCGTATTTATTTTTGTTTTCAATCCGAAAATATCCTTCCTTGTCGCAACAGACATCGCTATTTCCTCCAAAGAGGCATTGCCGGCCCTTTCCCCCAATCCGTTAA
>JAFGLX010000024.1 GCA_016927795.1 Candidatus Omnitrophota bacterium | reverse complement strand
GGTTTAAGATTCGCGATACGCGAAGGCGGGCACACTGTCGGAGCCGGCGTAATCACGGATATCATAGAATAAAAGTGCATTGGGTTAGAGGGGGTTGTTAAAACAACCCCCTCGCGCTAAATAGTCAAGCATGTTTTGGCGCGAAAGATTACATTAACCGGTCAGGTAAGAAATGCTGGAAGTAATAACGTTTGAATGTACGCAATGTAAGAGGCGGGGGTATAGTTCGTATAAAAACAAGAAAAAAAACCCTGACCGTTTGGAGCTTTCAAAGTATTGCAGGTTTTGCAGAAAGCACACACCGCATAAGGAGATAAAGTAACGCAAAAATCTGGTTTTTTAGGAGCGTCGGTTAACTGGCAAACCAACGGTCTCCAAAACCGTCACTGCAGGTTCGACTCCTGCCGCTCCTGCCAATGTTGGGAACGGTTAGGAAAAAAGTTTGGGGGTTCTCCCGAATGAAAATTCTCCAGATTTATCGCAGCGGGTTAAAATTTTGACAAAAATGAATAAAGTCGCAAAATTCGTTAACGAAGTAAAAATAGAGCTCAAAAAAGTTTCCTGGTCTACACGACGTGAGCTTATAAACGCGACTGTAGTTGTTATAGTATCGGTTATAATACTTGCGATTTTCATAGGCATTTGCGATCTGGGGTGGTCAACGTTAATTAAGCTGGTTCTAAAATAATATGGGCAAAAAATGGTACGTAATACATACGCAGACAGGTTTTGAGGAGCGTGTAAAAGCGAACCTCGAAAAAAAACTTGAGCAGGCGCCGGACACGAGGGAGTCCATATCGCAAATAATAGTGCCCACGGAGCAAGTTGCGGAGATTAAGGGCGGGAAAAAGAAAATAACCGAGCGCAAGTTTTTCCCGGGCTATATATTAGTGGAAATGGAACTTAACGACAAGAGCTGGTATTTTATAAAAAGAACGCACGGCGTAACGGGGTTTGTCGGGCCGCATTCCAGGCCTACGCCTCTTACGGAAGAGGAAATAAAAAATATACTGAAACAGGCCGAAACCACAAAGGCAAAACCAATACCGAAGGTTACCTTCGAAAAGGGAGAGGCCGTGAGGGTAAAAGAAGGGCCTTTTAACAATTTTAACGGGGTAGTGGAAGAGGCAAACCCGGAAAAAGGCAAAGTAAAGGTGTCCATATCGATCTTCGGGCGCTCCACGCCTGTTGAGCTAGAGATGTGGCAGATTGAAAAGGTGTAATTGCAAGTTCCGATAGACGAGGGACGAGGGACGATTAGATATGGCAAAAAAAGTAAAGGCACTTATAAAGTTATACTGTACGGCCGGACAGGCCAATCCTGCTCCGCCTGTTGGTCCTGCGTTAGGACAACACGGATTGAATATAATGCAATTCTGCAAAGCATTTAACGACAAAACAAAAGGTCAGGATGGGCTGGTGCTGCCGGTAATTATTACCGCATATGAGGACAGGTCGTTTACCTTTATAATTAAAAGTCCGCCCTCGAGTGTTCTTCTTAAAAAAGCCTGCGGCATAGCGAAGGCGAGCGGAAAACCTAACACGGAAAAAGTCGGCGAGGTAACCAAAAAAGAAGTAGAAGAAATAGCTAAGATAAAAATGAAGGACCTTAACGCAAACAGCCTGGAAGGCGCGAGTAAGATTGTGGAAGGAACCGCACGAAGCATGGGAATCGAGGTTGTGGAAAAAAAATCGCCTAAAACACCGGGGGAAAGCGCCGGCACAGCCGTTTCGACCGAACCCGGCAAAACAAGCGGGGAGAGCAAATAGTGTCGACCAGAGTAACAAAAAAAAGAAAAGAAATAGACAAGCTTTTCGCCGAAGGCAAAGTTTACCGCCTTGAAGACGCAATAGAAGCTATTAAAAATGCCCCCCGGGCTAAATTTGACGAAACGGTAGAGCTTTCCATAAATCTCTCCCTTGACCCCAAAGACCCGGCCCAGGCCATAAGAGGCACGGCTCTCTTGCCTCACGGAACGGGAAGAAACGTAAGGGTGCTTGTTCTTTGCAGGCCGGAAGACGAGAAAAAAGCCAAAGAAGCAGGGGCGGATTTCGCCGGTTCCGAAGAGCTGATAAAAAAGATTTCGGGTGGCTGGTGCGATTTTGATGTCGCCATCGCCACATCGAGTATGATGAAGGAAATAGCAAAGCTCGGGCGGGTTCTTGGCCCGAGAGGTTTAATGCCCAACCCAAAGACGGGCACGGTAACCGATGATTTGCCAAAAACAATAAAAGAAGTCAAAAAGGGAAAGATCGAGTTTAAAATGGACAAGCAGGGCGGTATACATGTGGGCGCTGGTAAAGTATCGTTCGAGAAGGAGGCTTTGCGCGATAACATAATGCAACTTATAAAATCGATAATTTCCTCAAACCAAAATATGAACAAACCGCAGTCGATAAAATCAATGTTTTTGTCTACGACTATGGGCGCGGGGTTGAGGCTGGACATTTCCGAATTTAAGAAATAAAACATTAAAAGGCTACCATGCAGGAAAAATACGGCATACTTACGAAAAAATTGATGTACTCGGAACTTAAGAAAGAGTTCGAGTCGCACTCGAATTTTGTCATAACAAACTATAAAGGCACAACATCCATCGACATGGATAATCTCCGAAAGGAGCTGGCAAAGTCTGATTCGAAATATCTGGCGGTCAAGAACTCTCTTGTAAAACGGTTATTCGAGGAAAGCGACCGCAAGGAACTTGTGCAATTTATTAAAGGCGAGGTTGGTATAAGTTTTACGGGCAACCTGATAGAAAGCGTGAAAATTCTTGTCAGCTTCGAAAAGACCCACGAGCTGTTCAAATTAAACTGCGCCTATATAGAGGGTAAGCTGGAGGGCGCCGAAAGGGTAAAGCAACTTGCCGCCCTGCCGCCTCGGGAAGTCCTTTTGTCAATGGTGCTTACAGGCATGAAAAGCCCGATATCAAATTTCGTAGGCGTCCTGAACAATTTATTAACGGGCCTGATTTGCGTTATTAACGCTATACAAAAGAAAAAAGGGGGAGGAAACTAAAATGACTGAAGAGACGAAAAAGGAAGTGACGGAGGAAACAAAAGGGGAGACAAAGAAAGAAATAAAGGTAACCGATAAAATGAAGGGCATTATCGAAAACCTGGAAAAAATGACCGTTCTCGAGCTTGCCGACCTCGTGAAGGCGCTTGAGGAGAAATTCGGGGTAACTGCCCAGGTCGCAATGGCAGCTCCGGCTATGGGTATGATGGGCGGTGCCGGCGCAGCAGGCGGCGCGGCGCAGGAAGAGGAAAAAACCTCTTTTACCATAGTTTTAGCCAACGCCGGCAGCAACAAGATACAGGTTATTAAAGAAATACGTGCAATAACAACACTGGGCCTTAAAGAAGCTAAAGACCTCGTAGAAGCTGCTCCCAAACCGGTCAAGGAAGGCGCGACAAAAGAAGAGGCGGAAAAAATAAAAGCGCAGCTTGAAAAAGCGGGCGCAAAAGTGGAATTAAAGTAACTCGTTTTTTCGTTGCGGCCGTCCTCAACGGCGCATTTTCCGGCACGGGACGGCAATTATGCAAGCGCGCAGGTCAGATACGCGGCAACGCAGGAGAAGAAAGTGATTAAACGAAAAAATTACGCGAAAATAAAAGATTGTTTCGATTTTCCGAACCTTATCGAAATACAATCTGCCAGCTACGACGAATTTTTGCAGTCCGGGGTCCCAAAAAATAAACGTAAGCTCTTGGGCCTGCACGGGTTGTTTAAAGAAATGTTCCCGATAGAGAGTTCCGACAAGGTGTATTCGCTGGAATACGTTAACTACGCCTTGGGTAAGCCTAAGTATGCGTTGGAAGAGTGCATAAAGACCGGCATGACATACGCAGGCGCGCTTCGCATACGCTTAAGGCTCAAAACACCCAAAGACATAAAAGAGCAGGAAGTTTATCTGTGCGATATGCCTCTCATGACGCCTACAGGTACGTTTATAATAAACGGCGACGAGCGTGTAGTAGTCAGCCAGCTGCATCGTTCCCCTGGAATATCCTTCGAGGAAGCTCAACACCCCAGCGGCAAGACAATATTTTCGGCAAGGATTATACCTTACAGGGGGGCATGGGTAGAGTTTGAGTTTGACCCTTCGGACATACTTTACGTTTATCTCGACAGAAGGCGTAAATTCATCGGAACGGTTTTTCTTAGAATATTCGGGCTCTCCAAGGACGAAGATATACTTAAGGCCTTTAGTGGTGTCGAAAAAGTTAAGATAACGCGGGAAAGCCAATTGGCCGATTATATGAATTTCGTTTTGGCCGAAGATATTATCGAGACGGAATCCAACTCAATCCTGGCGCGTTCCGGCGAGCGCATAACCAAGGACCTGTCAAAACGGCTGTGGCACTCAAAAATAAGAGACTTTTCGGTGCTAAGCGAAGAACTGCCGGAAATCGTAAAGACGCTGGAAAAGGACACGACGCGCTCACGGGAAGAGGCGCTTCTGGATATATATAGGAAACTGCGCCCTGGAGACCCGCCGACTCTGGACTCGGCCACAAGCCTGACCGACAGACTTTTCTTCGATGTTAAGCGGTATAGTCTTGGGCGCGTGGGAAGATTCATGCTTAACCGCAAACTCTCCATGCCGACGCCGCACGACCAAACCACCCTGGACAGCGAGACGTTGATAAAGGCGATAAAAAAATTGATACGCGTGAAAAACGAAGGCGGACCGATTGACGACATAGACCATCTGGGCAACCGGCGTGTAAGGTGCGTAGGGGAACTTTTGCTAAACCAGCTGAGAATAGGCCTGGTACGCTTGGAGCGGTCGGTGCGGGAGAGAATGAATATATATGACCTGGATACGATCATGCCGCATAATCTGATAAATGCAAAACTAATCTCAAGTATAGTTAAAGACTTTTTCGGGCGCAGCCAGCTCTCGCAGTTTATGGATCAGACTAATCCGCTGGCCGAGTTGACCCACAAAAGACGTCTTAGCGCGCTCGGGCCAGGCGGGCTAAACAGGGAAAGGGCAGGCTTTGAAGTAAGGGACGTTCATTATTCTCATTACGGAAGAATGTGCCCTATAGAAACACCCGAAGGTCCTAATATCGGGCTCATCACGTCTTTGAGCACGTATGCCCGCGTCAATGAATTTGGCTTCCTGGAAACGCCTTACCGGCGGGTGGAAGACGGGAAGGTTACCAACAAAATAGAGTATCTGTCAGCAGACATCGAAGACGAATACATTATCGCCCAGGCAAACGAACGAATAGACAAAAGCGGTTATTTTATCAACAAATCCATTTTCTGCAGATACAGACGCGATTTTATTTCCGCAGAACCGAAAAAAGTTCAATATATGGACGTGTCACCCAGACAGCTTGTCAGCGTGGCGGCAAGTTTAATCCCGTTCTTGGAACATGATGACGCAAACCGGGCGCTTATGGGATCAAATATGCAACGCCAGGCAGTGCCGCTTTTGGAGACCGAAAGTCCTCTTATCGGCACAGGCATGGAATACAGGTCGGCAAAAGATTCCGGAACAGTAGTAGTCGCGCAGACAGGCGGTAAGGTTACATATGTCGACTCCAAGGAAATAGTCGTTAACGGGGAAAAATACAAATTACGAAAATTCGAACGGTCGAACGCGAATACCTCCATAAATCAGAGGCCTATAGTCGGACTTGGCGACAGAATTAAAGAGGGCGATATAATTGCCGACGGAGCGGCTACCAATAACGGCGAGCTGGCCCTGGGCAGGGACGTCCTTGTGGCCTTTATGCCTTGGCGCGGCTACAACTTTGAGGATGCTATTCTGATAAGTGAGAAAATCGTTAAAGAAGACAAGTATACGTCTCTGCATATAGAGGAGTTTGAAATAGAAGCGCGCGACACAAGGCTTGGCAATGAAGAGATCACCCGTGACATACCGAACGTAGGCGAAGAGGCGCTAAGGAATCTGGATACCGAGGGAATAATCCGAATCGGTGCCGAAGTTACGCCTGGGGATATCCTTGTGGGAAAAGTGACGCCTAAGTCAGAGACCGAACTTTCGCCTGAAGAGAAATTGCTGCGTGCGATATTCGGCGAGAAGGCCGGTGACGTAAGAGACGCCTCCCTTACAGTGCCGCCCGGCATAGAAGGTATAGTTGTTGACATAAAAGTATTCTCGAGAAAAGAGGCGAGATCAAAAACAAAAGCCCAGCGTACCGAAGAGATGAAAAAAATACGCGAAATAGAGAACTTCTATTCCGGGCAGATAAAAAAAATCGGCGAAGAAAAAGCGCGCAAACTTCACAAGCTCCTGGTAGGACAAAAACTAGCGGCCAGCCTCCTTGACAACGAGAGCGGCAAAGTGCTCATAAAACACGACACTGTGGTAAAAGCCAAGGACTTGGAAAAAATACAAAAAGCTGATATCGACAACATAAAGGTCGTGGGGAATCTTCAGGTGGAAAGCGAGATAAACAGGGTAATGCGTCTTCTCGACGCTCAGATAGAAGAGCTCAACTATGAGCAGGAAAGGGAAATTGATAAAATAAAAAGAGGCGACGAACTGCCGCCTGGCGTTCTGAAAAAGGTCGTGGTATACGTCGCAAGCAAAAAGAAGCTTTCTGTAGGCGATAAAATGGCGGGCAGACACGGGAATAAAGGCGTTATCGCCAAGATACTTCCCGAGGAAGATATGCCGTTTCTGGAAGACGGTACCCCTGTAGAGATAATCCTGAATCCGTTAGGCGTGCCTAGCCGTATGAACGTTGGCCAGATACTTGAGACGCATTTAGGTTGGGCGGCCAAGATTCTGGGGTTTCGCGTTGCAACTCCGGTTTTTGACGGAGCGCGAGAAAACGAGATAAAGGATGAGATGAAGCTGGCCGGCCTGCCGGAAAGCGGAAAAGTTACGGTTTATGACGGCCTGACAGGCAAGCCATTCGACCAAAAGGTAACAATAGGATACATCTACATGATGAAGCTTATACACCTTGCGGATGACAAAATTCATGCCCGCAGCATAGGCCCTTACTCGCTGGTTACACAACAGCCGTTGGGCGGGAAAGCACAATTCGGAGGGCAGCGTTTCGGGGAAATGGAAGTTTGGGCGCTTGAGGCTTACGGAGCGGCGTACACA
Source organism: Candidatus Omnitrophota bacterium (assembly GCA_016927795.1). Taxonomy (GTDB): domain Bacteria; phylum Omnitrophota; class Gorgyraeia; order JABMRN01; family RBG-13-46-9; genus JAFGLX01. The sequence continues at coordinate 7,151 of JAFGLX010000024.1, read as the reverse complement.
CTGCAGGAGCTTCTGACAGTCAAAAGTGATGACGTGATAGGCAGGACAAAAATCTATGAGGCGATAGTGAAAGGCGAAAGCGCTTTTCAGCCCGGCACCCCGGAGTCATTTAACGTACTTGTTAAAGAATTGCAGAGCCTCTGTCTGGATATCAAGATGGAGAAGCTAAAAGAGGAGGGCAACAAGTGATTGACGAAGTTAATAAATTCGATGCGATTAGCATACGCTTAAGTTCCCCTCAAACAATAAAATCATGGTCGCGAGGAGAGGTCAAAAAACCGGAGACTATAAATTACCGGACCTTAAAGCCGGAAAAAGACGGGCTTTTTTGTGAGCGCATATTCGGCCCCACGCGCGACTACGAGTGTAATTGCGGTAAGTATAAAAGGATAAAACACAAGGGAATAGTCTGCGACCGATGCGGCGTGGAGGTCACACGCTCAAGCGTAAGGCGGGAAAGAATGGGGCATATAGAACTGGCCTGCCCTGTGTCGCATGTCTGGTTCTTTAAAGCCGTACCGTCACGCATGGGTAACCTGCTTCAGCTTAACGCGAGGGAGCTCGAAAAAGTGCTCTATTACGAAGAGTACATTGTCATCGAACCCGGCAAAACACCCTTAAAGAAAAAAGAGCTTTTGAATGAAGAGCGCTACATGGAATTCAGGGAAAAATACGGGAACGAGTTTACGGCTAAAATGGGCGCGGAAGCCATAAAGTCGCTCCTTAAGGAAGTGGAGCTGGATAAGCTGTCCCATAAGCTAAAACGTGAAATACGCGAATCAAAAACTCCGCATTCGCAGAAAAAAAACGTAAAAATACTTAAAGTGATAGAAAGTTTTCGAAACTCCGGCAACAAGCCCGAGTGGATGATACTGGATATTTTGGCCGTAATACCGCCTGACCTGCGGCCCCTGGTGCCGCTTGAAGGCGGCAGGTTCGCAACAAGCGATCTCAACGATCTTTACCGCAGAGTAATTAACAGGAATAACCGTCTTAAAAAACTGCTTGAGCTCAAAGCGCCCGAGGTCATTATACGGAATGAAAAGCGAATGCTGCAGGAAGCCGTCGATGCGCTTTTTGATAATGGGCGTCACGGACGGCCTGTGCTGGGCCCGGGAAACCGGCCCCTGAAATCGTTAGCTGACATGCTGAAGGGCAAGCAGGGCAGGTTCAGACAGAATCTACTTGGCAAGCGGGTTGACTATTCGGGAAGAAGCGTCATAGTGATAGGGCCTGAGCTTAGACTGCACGAATGCGGCCTGCCGAAAAAGATGGCGCTTGAGCTGTTCGAACCTTTTATCATACGAAAATTACGCGAAAAAGGGTTCGTCCATACTATTAAAAGCGCAAAAAAAATGGTAGAGACCGCGAAGCTGGAAGTATGGGATATTCTGGATGAAGTGATAAAAGATCACCCCGTTATGCTTAACAGGGCACCCACTCTGCACAGATTGGGCGTACAGGCTTTTCAGCCCATACTCGTGGAAGGCAAGGCTATACGCATACATCCGCTCGTATGCGCCGCTTTTAACGCTGATTTTGACGGCGACCAGATGGCGGTTCACGTGCCTTTATCGATAGAGTCACAAATCGAGACACGGCTACTTATGCTGGCGACAAACAATATATTCTCGCCCGCTAACGGCCGGCCCATAGTCGCGCCGTCACAAGACATAGTGTTAGGCTGTTGCTATCTTACTAAAGAGAAAGAAGGGGCTAAGGGCGAAGGCACCGTCTTTGCCGATAAAGATGAGGTCATAACCGCATACCAAGATGAAGAAGTCGAGATCCACGCTAAAATAAAGGTTCGCATAAACGATAAAATAATGCAGACAACGGTGGGGCGAGTACTATTTAATGACCTCATGCCCGCGGGTATTCCCTATTTCAATGAGGTGCTGAATAAATCCAAACTTAGCAAGATAATCACAGATTGCCATTTTTTAAACGGGCAGGAAGAGACCGTAAAATTGCTGGACAAGCTTAAAGGAATGGGTTTCGAGCAGGCAACGCTCGCGGGGCTCTCGATAGCAATAAACGATTTAAACATACCGAAAGAAAAAGAAAAATACATAGAGGATACCCGCAAGGAAGTGGCCAAAGTGGACGACCAGTATAAAAAAGGCATAATAACCGACGGTGAGCGATACAACAAGATTATAGACTTGTGGACCCACACTACCGAAGCGGTTTCCGACCTGATATTTGAGCATCTGGATTCATTTAACCCGATATTCATGATGGCCGACTCCGGCGCGCGCGGCTCGAAGCAACAGATACGTCAGCTTGCGGGCATGAGAGGCCTTATGGCTAAGCCTTCGGGTGAAATTATAGAAATCCCTATCACGGCAAATTTCAGGGAGGGCCTTACGGTTCTCGATTACTTTATATCTACACATGGCGCCCGCAAAGGACTGGCTGATACGGCTTTAAAAACGGCTGACTCCGGTTATCTTACACGTCGCCTGGTTGATGTCGCGCAGGACGTAATAGTTGCCGAAGATGATTGCAATACACTAAACGGTATTTTTGTAGGGGCGATAGTCGAGGGGGACGACGTTGTTGTCCCGCTTTCAGAGCGCATTACCGGCAGAGTGGCGCTTGACAATATCGTGAACCCCGTAACCGACGAGCTGATTGTCGAAAGCGGGCGCGAAATAAGCGACGTTAAGGCAAAAAAAATCGAGGAAACCGGCATCGAGAAGATACGGATACGAAGCGTTTTGACATGCGAGGCCAAGCGCGGCATATGCGCGAGGTGTTACGGGCAGAACCTGGCCACGGGTAAGCCGGTTGAGCTGGGCGAGGCTATCGGAATCATTGCGGCTCAATCTATTGGAGAGCCGGGTACGCAGCTTACGATGAGAACCTTCCATATAGGAGGCACGGCCAGCCGCGTCATCGAGCAATCTTATATCGAAACCAGGAACCGCGGTGTGGCAAAATACCATAATCTGAAGGTGGTGCCCGGCAAAAAACAAAATCAGTCAATCGTGCTTAACCGTAACGGACAAATTAGCATCGATGACAATTCGGGGCGGGAGCTTGAAAAGCACACTATACCGCAAGGGGCTATACTTTTCGTTTCGGAAGGTCAAGAGGTTGAAAAAAAGACCATTTTTGTCAGATGGGATCCCTACACCGTGCCAATCCTGACTGAAGTAGAGGGCAAGGTTAAGTACGAAGACATTAAAGAAGGGGTTACCATGAAAGAGGAGCTCGACCCCAGCACCAGGATAAAAAATAAAATTATCATGGAACACAGGGGCGATTACCACCCGGAAATAGTAATATTAAACGAAAAAGGCGAAGTGTTGGCCATATATCCTATACCTTCAGGCGCCGTTATCACAGTAAACGACAATGAAACGGTAGGTGCAGGAGACGTGCTTGCGAAAACGCCGCGTAAAATAACTAAAACGAAGGATATCACGGGAGGTCTTCCGAGAGTAGCGGAACTTTTTGAGGCAAGACGGCCCAAAGATCCGGCTATAATAAGCGAGATTGACGGGACGGTGGAATTCGGCGAAAGCAAGAAAGGGCAAAAGCGCGTAATAGTTTCAAGCCCGACAGGCATGAAAAAAGAATATGTTATACCGCACGGCAAACATCTTAATGTCTATAAGGGCGACCGTGTCTTGGCGGGACAGCAGCTTATCGATGGGCCTGTTGTTCCGCAGGATATATTAAAGGTATCCGGCGAAAAAGCGCTTCAAGAATACCTCCTTAATGAAGTGCAGGAAGTTTACAGACTGCAAGGTGTACGGATTAACGATAAGCATATCGAGGTTATGATAAGGCAGATGCTTAAAAAAGTAAAGATCGAAGACCCGGGAGATACGCAGCTCATCATAGGCGAGCAGGTCGACAGAATAAAATTCAAGGAAGAGAACGAAAAAGTTTTGAAACGCAAGGGTAAACCCGCAAGTGCCACGCCTGTGCTCCTGGGTATAACCAAGGCATCTCTTACCACCGAGAGCTTTATTTCCGCGGCAAGTTTCCAGGAAACTACAAGGATACTTACAGAAGCAGCAGCAAGTGGAAGAACAGATTTTCTCATGGGCCTTAAAGAAAATATCATAATGGGACACCTGATACCGGCCGGAACCGGATTTAAGGATCACAGGGACATAGATGTGGTTAAGAACATATTCAAGGACAAAAAAGAAGAGAAGGAAGAAGAAAGCGGAAAAGAAAAAACCAAAAAAAGCTAAAAACAGGACTGTATGCCAACAATAAACCAACTTATAAGACTGGGAAGAGAAAAATTTAAGAGAAAAACAAAATCACGCGCGCTTGACAGTTGCCCCCAAAAAAGAGGGGTCTGTTTGCAGGTAAAAACGCAAACGCCAAAGAAGCCTAACTCGGCTCTCAGAAAAGTGGCCAGGGTAAGGCTTACTAACGGCATAGAGGTTACGGCCTATATACCCGGGGTGGGGCATAACCTCCAGGAACACTCTATAGTAACCATAAGGGGTGGCAGGGTAAAAGACCTGCCGGGCGTGCGATATCACATAGTACGCGGCACCCTAGATACGGCCGGCGTAACTGACAGAAAAAAATCCCGTTCAAAATACGGGGCTAAAATGCCTAAGAAATAACTGAACTTGCGATGCTTTAAAAAGGTGAAAAATGAGAAGACGAAGAGCGAAAAAGAGAACTATTTTAGCGGACCCTAAATACAATAGCCTCCTGCTTTCAAAGTTCATCAATATGATCATGATAAAAGGCAAAAAGTCGGTAGCTGAAAGTATTGTATACGGCGCTCTCGACTTAATATCCCAAAAAACCGGCAACAAGAACCCCCTGGAGGTATTCGAAAAAGCCATAGACAACGCGAGGCCCCTTTTGGAGGTGCGCCCGAGGCGCATCGGAGGGGCAACATATCAGGTCCCCATAGAGGTCGAGCGCAGCAGGGGCAACTTCAGGGCAATGATGTGGGTCAGGGATTTCGCGCTCAGCAAAAAAGGCAAGCCAATGAAAATCAAGCTTGCCGACGAAATTATGGACGCTTTCAACAAGACAGGCGCCGCTATGAAAAAACGTGAGGACGTCCACAAAATGGCGGAGGCCAATAAGGCATTCAGCCATTACAGGTGGTAGGCTGTTGAGTGGCTTAAGGCTTGATACCTTGTGCCGAAAGGTCGAAATTTAAAAATGTCCCAGAGTTTATTGGAAGAAAAAGACGAAACGGTTAATAACGCTATGCAAAATTTGCAGAACACCAGAAATATCGGGATAATAGCGCATATCGATGCCGGTAAGACAACCCTTACCGAACGCATACTTTTCCATACAGGCAAGATATACAAGATAGGCAACGTGGATGACGGCAATACTACAACCGACTGGATGGTGGAAGAGCAGGAAAGGGGCATCACGATAACCAGTGCCGCTATAACCTGTTTCTGGAAAGACAAACGGTTCAATATCATAGATACCCCCGGTCACGTCGATTTCACTATAGAGGTAGAAAGAAGTCTTAAGGTTCTGGACGGCGCTGTAGTCGTATTCTGCGGCGTCGCAGGTGTACAGCCGCAGTCAGAAACAGTATGGCGCCAAGCTGACCGTTACGGCGTTCCCAAGGTAGCCTTTATAAATAAAATGGACAGGGTCGGCAGCGACTATTTCAAGGCGGTAAACCAGATACATACAAGGCTTGGCGCCAATGCGCAGCCTGTCGAAATACCCATAATAGGCAAAGAGGGGAACTTTAAGGGGATAGTGGACCTTATAAACATGAAAGCATATAGCTACGAAGGGGAGGGCACAGAGGTAAAGCGTGTTGAAATCCCCATACCCGAGGAAATAAAAGAAACCGCAAGCCACTACCGGCATAATCTCATAGTCAAAATAGCTGAAGCGGACGAAGAGGCGATGGATAAATACGTGCATGACGGCGGCATATACCCGCACGAACTGAAAAGCTACATACGAAAAGCCACGATTGACAATAAATTTATTCCCGTATTCTGCGGAACGGCGTTCCACAATAAAGGCATGGAGCTTCTCCTTGACGGGATAGCCGATTACCTCCCCTCACCTCTGGACGTACCGCCCGTAAAAGGGGTGCATCCGGTTAATCACACGGAGGAGATAAGAAGCATGGATTCGGGCGCGCTCTGCGCGCTGGCTTTCAAAGTAATGTCCGACCCCTTCGTGGGAAAACTTATTTTTGTAAGAATTTATTCGGGGGAGATAACAACGGGTGAATACGCGTATAACGCCACAAAGGACACCGAAGAGCGTATAGGAAAAATCGTGCGTATGCACGCCGACAAACAGGAAATTATAAAAAACGCAAAAGCAGGGGACATAGTCGCTGTGGTGGGCCTCAAAAAAACGACAACGGGAGACACGATTTGCGACGAAGAAAATCCTATAATCCTGGAGAAAATACATTTTCCGGAACCCGTTATATCTATGGCTATAGAACCCACTACGAAAGCCGATCAGGATAAGCTTTCCAAGGCATTACGAAAAATTGAGGAGGAAGACCCCTCGTTTAGCGTCAGTTTCAATAAGGACACAGCTCAAACCCTCATTAACGGTATGGGCGAACTTCACCTGGACGTAATCATAACCAGGATAAAACGGGAGTTTAACGTAAACGCAAAGGTGGGCAGGCCGCATGTCGCCTATAAAGAAACTATTACCAAGAGCGTCTCATCGGTAGGAAAGTTTATACAGCAGACCGGCGGCAGGGGCCAATACGGGCATGTTGAGATAGAGCTTCAGCCTTCTCAAAAAGGAGAAGGCATAGTCTTCATAAACAAAATAAAAGGCGGGCAAATACCGAGAGAATATATACCCTCCGTTGAGGAAGGTGTTAACGACGCCGCAAAAAGCGGCGTGCTGGCCGGTTTTCCCGTAATTGACATAACCGTAACGCTCTACGACGGATCTTTCCACGAAGTAGACTCGTCCGATATCGCTTTTAAGATGGCCGGTTCCATAGCGTTGCAGGACGCCTTAAAAAAAGCATCTCCTGTTTTGATGGAACCGATTATGGACCTGGAAGTAACCATGCCTGAGGAATATCTCGGAGACGTCTTGGGCGACATGAACTCGCGCAGAGCCAAAATCGAAGCGATAGGACAGAGTGGCAATGTAAAAATCGCAAGGGCTTTCGCGCCGTTGGCGGAGATGTT
>JAFGLX010000023.1 GCA_016927795.1 Candidatus Omnitrophota bacterium | reverse complement strand
TTTTTTTTCTTTACAGTTTTTCGTTTTTCTATTCGCATGTCTTTATAAGGTAATGTTAACGGAGCCTTCGCGCGAAGGAACGCGGATCCGAAATTTTGCCCTCGAGCGCGGAAGCGGCGACTGTAGCGGGACTTGCAAGAAATATGTTTGCGTTGGGGTTACCCATCCTTCCTTTAAAATTTCTGTTAGCCGTAGAGATAACGTTTTCACCGTCGGCCGGTACACCGTTGTGCGTGCCTACGCAGGGGCCGCATCCCGGCGCAACTACCGCGGCGCCGGCATTGATAAATATTTCAACATAACCCTTTTTTACCGCCTCGATAAACGTCTTGCGCGAGGAAGGGCCGATTACAAGGCGCACGCCCTGATGTATTTTATTGCCTTTTAAAATTTTCGCGGCTATTTCCAGGTCTTCAAGTCTGCCGTTTGTGCACGTTCCGATAAATGCCTCGCTCACCGGAGTGTTTTCCACCTCCTCCACGGGACGGACGTTGTCGACTTCGTGCGGGAGCGAAACCTGCGGCCCCAGCGAAGATACGTCGTATTCCTTTACGTCGCAATAAATGGCGTCTTTGTCTGCGGTTATCGTTTGCGGCTTTCGCTTTGAATGCTCTTTTATCCACTTGATAACCTTATCGTCCGCCTCGAATATCCCGCATTTGGCCCCCATTTCCACAGACATATTGGCCATGGTGAAACGCGCCTGGAGGCTTAGTTTTTTTATCGTGCTGCCCGAGTATTCTACCGATTTGTAGTCGGCGCCCTTGGAAGTCACGTTTTTTATTATGTGCAGAATGATATCCTTCGAATAGACGCCTGTGGGCAACTTTCCGTCGACGATAATTTTCATAGTTTCTGGGACCCTAAACCAGTTTCTGCCGCTTGCCAGCGTTATCGCCAGGTCAGTGGAGCCGACGCCGGTTGAGAATAAGTTGAGTGCGCCGTAGGTGCACGTATGTGAATCGGCGCCAAGTATAAGGTCGCCGCATGTTATGGGTACGCGTTCAATCATAATCTGGTGGCATATGCCGCAACCCGCGTCAAAAAGTCTGACATTGTGTTTTGTCGAAAAATTCCTCATTAATTTGTGTATGGTTGATACGCCGACATTCGGGCTCGGTGCGCTGTGGTCAATAAACATAAAAAATTTTGAGCTGTCAAATACCTTTTCCCTGCCGAGCTTATCAAAACTTTCTATTACGAGCGAGCTTGTGCCGTCCTGCCCCATGCAGAAATCCACCGATGCAATGGCGATGTCGCCCGCTTTCAGAACGCGGTTTGCGTGATTACCCAGTATTTTTTCAACTATTGTCTGTTTCATTTTTTTCTTTCCGAAGCAAATTATATATTCTTTCAAGCCCGGTCTCGATATTTCTCATGCTTGTGGCGAAGCTTAAACGTATGTGCGCGTCGGACCCAAAGGCTATGCCGGGTACGCAGGCTACATGCGCCTCGTCAAGCAGTTTTTCAGCGAAGCGCACGGAATCGTATCCCGTTTTCGATATGTTAGGAAAGGTGTAAAAAGCGCCTTTTGGCACGGTGCATGATACGCGCGGCAGCCGGTTTATAAGCTCAATCATGCGGTTTCTTCTTAGGGCAAATTCCTTTCTCATTTGTTCTGCAAATTCGTTCGTGTTTTTCAAGGCCTCAAGGGCCGCCATTTGGCTTATCGAGGTCGGATTGGACGTAGAGTGGCTTTGTAACGCGCCGATTTTTTTTATTACTTCAAGCGGACCGGCCACAAAGCCTATCCTCCATCCGGTCATCGAATAAGTTTTGGAAACGCCGTTCACGGTTAGAGTTAATTTCTTGATGTCGTCGTTCAGTGACCCTATCGAACGGTGAAGGAGCCCGTCGTATATGAGCATTTCGTATATCTCATCGCTTATTACGAAAATATTTTTTGAAACAGCGATTCTCGCAAGCTCTTCCAGCCTGGCGGTATCTATCACTGCACCGGTTGGGTTGGAAGGGCTGTTAATTATTATTGCTCTGGTGCGCTTTGTTATCGCCTTTTTTAGTTTTTCCGTATCCGGAATGAAGCTATCGGCTTCAGCGGTCTCGACTATGCGAGGCTCGGCCGAACTTAGGCGTACCATTTCCGTGTAGCTCACCCAATACGGAGAAAATATTATCACCTCGTCATTTTTGTCGCATAAAACCTGCAAAATGTTATAAAGCGCATGTTTGGCTCCGCATGATATGACCACTTCTTCGGGCTTATAGGAAAGGGAATTGTCTTTTTTGAATTTCTCGCATACCGCTTCTTTAAGTTTTTCTATACCCGACGATGCGGTATACTTGGTAAACCCATCCTCTATAGCTTTTATGGCCGATTTTTTTATGTTTAGAGGGGTGTCAAAGTCCGGCTCGCCGGCGCCAAACCCTATGACATCAATACCCCTCTCCCTCATCTCTTTTACTTTCTGCGTTATCGCAAGCGTAACGGAGGGTTTAAGTTGCAAAGCTCGACCTGATAATTTCATATTGCACCAGTATTATATTACGCTAAATATATCATAATCTTATGCTTATGACAAGCGGAAATTTTACCCCGCTCCAAATGGCTGAAGCCCGGTAAGTTTGTTTCAGCCATTCGGAACGGGGTTTACGCCCGCAGTCTTCTGCGCGAAGGCGTATAAAAATAGGGCGCTATCTAACGCCCTATTTTTTCACATAACCTGTTTGTCAAAAAGTTGCTACATGTTTGTTCTTCGCCGGAAGAAACCTTTTACTTTTTTCAAAAAACCTTTCTGTTTTTCTATTTTTTTGATTTCGTCTTTGGCCTTTTCCTTCTTTTTTTCTTCCGTCGCCTTCTCCTCTTTTTCCTGCGTTTTTATTTCGGGGGCTGGTTTGGGTGTCTCTTTTTTGGCCTCTTTGCTTTCAGCGGCCGTAGGCGCTTTTTTAACCTTTTTTGGAGATGCAGTTTTTTCTTCCACCTTCTTTTCCGTAAGCTCAAGGAATACTATGCTGGCTCCATCGCCTTTTCTGAAGTTGTAAGGTATTATTCGTGTGTACCCGCCGTGCCTGGCCTTAAAA
>JAFGLX010000022.1 GCA_016927795.1 Candidatus Omnitrophota bacterium | reverse complement strand
TCGCGCCCCGGAAATACTCTACCGGCCAGTTCTAACGAATAGAGTCCTGCTGCATTAATTACCATTTTGCATACAATAGTAGTTGTGTCTCTGCCGCCTACTTCAACTCGCCAGCCTCCCTTTACAGCTTCAGCACCGATGAAAGGCGAAAGGGCGGCAAATATGACACCGCTTGCTTTAACCTGTCGAAACAGCGATTCCATAAAACCGTGAGAATCAAATATGCCGCTTGAAGGAGAATATAAAGCCGCCAAGCCCTTTATTTCCGGCTCCATCTTTTTTATATCGTTTTTTTCCAATTCAACTAAATCCCGAACGCCGTTATTTAACGCTTGCTTTTTCATAAGGTCCAGTTTTGGAACCTCTTCTTTTGATACCGCAAGTATAATTTTACCTATGCGCATATGGCGTATTCCATAACGCTCGCAATGCCTATACAACAATTCCTTGCCCTCAACGCAGAGCTTGGCCTTGAGCGGGGTCTGGTAATATATACCCGCATGTATTACTTCCGTATTTCGGGATGAAGCGCCGCATCCGTATCTGGGCTCTTTCTCCAGCAAAATTACAGAGTGCCTCATCTTTGCGATTTTATTCGCAACCGCTAAACCGATAACACCCGCCCCGATTATTACTACCTCCGAATCCATCCTCACGTTATTTACCTAATATTTCGGTTAGTTCCCTGACAAAATGCCTCATAATTTTCTTTGGGCCGGCCGTCAGGCAAAAACCCGATGCGTACGGCGCAGGCCATCCGCCCCTTACATATATATGCCTTTCACGTAAAGCTTTTACGACTCTCTTGAGAATCGCTTCACTGCCTAAGTCGACATAGATAAAATTTGAGGCGTTTCCTCCGTTGTGTTCCAGCCCAAGATGGTCAAATTCATTTTTCAGATATGCCAGGCCTTCTTTTACGCTTTTTACGTATCTTTCAACCAGATTATAGTTATCAATAAAGAACGATGCGGTCTCGGCCGACAATGTGTTTGTCTCGTATCCGGTACGCATCTTGGATACATATTCGATGTTTTTCTCGGCGCCCACCACAAACCCGAGGCGTATACCAGGTAACCCGAATGCCTTGGAAAACGACCTCATTACAAATACGTTGTCCATAGAACGCGCCAATCTCATTGCCGTAGGGCCTCCAAAAGAGTGATAAACTTCGTCTATGACAAGAAACACACCGTAGCGCGCGCAATGGCCGGCAAGCGATTTAATCTCTTTAAGGCTTATGGTACCCTCTATGGGCACGTTAGGGTTCGGAAGAAAAACGATAGATGTTTCCTTCCCGATCAGCTTTTTCATTTCTGCGATATCAAGTTTATAATCCGCGGTATAGCCGACTGTCTTATGTTTTAAATTAAACATCCCGGCATATACAGGATAAAGCGCAAAGGTGGGGTTAGGAAAAACAATAGCCTTGCCGGGTTCGGCTATCGTTTCCATCAATGATTTTATGGCACCGGAAACGCCCTCCGTTATATATACCTCTTTTGAGTTAAGCGAAAGCCAGCGGGAAAGCTTATCGTAAAATACCTCCAGATCCGGATACAGGTTCAGGCGCAGGCCGGAAATTCGTTTGCATAAAAGCCGCATCGTCTTATCGCTGTAGGGAATAACACGTTCGTTTCTGTCGAGCAAAATATTCTTGCCGGGGTCCGGGTGTACGCCGACCCGTTTTCGCTCTACATTTTGCAGGTGTTTTCTAAAATTGTGTTTCATTGGATACAGCTATTTCTATTTTTTTATAATTCGGTCGTATTTAACCGTATAATTTTTGTTTCCCGCCATGGCGCGGGCTATGTAATCAACCAGCATAAGATCCTCTTTCTTTTTAACTATAATAGAGGAAAAGCTGGATACCGGGTAAAACCCTATTTTGCCCGAAAGAAGCGCGTGTCCTTTTCTGTCAAAATGCTTCATGAAGGTAACGGAACGCCACATCATCACCGAATAGACAAAACGCTGAACGGGAATAATATCCTGCGTCTGTGCGAATATCTCGTTCATGCGGAAATTGATCGGCTTATTCTTATACACGCTGTGCACCTTTTCATTTTTAACGGTCATGAGAGTATCGAGCTTCTCTTTAATAAAATATTGCACAATTTTTTTAACCTCTTCGCCGTCCTGCAGGGGCGCTATCGGGCTTACCCATGCCACAATATCGCATGGGTTTTTCTTAAGAAAATCGTATACCACAATATCCGTTTTAGTATTGGGCTTGACCAGGCAATCGGGTCTCTTATAAAAATCCACGCCGTAGCGCTCGGCAATCTTTGAAAAAATCGCATCTTCTGCGTTCACCACAATATTGCTGAAAATACCCGAATCCCTGGCTGCTTTAATCGCATAATATATAAGCGGCCTGCCTTTTATGAGGGCCAGGTTTTTCATTTTCAAGCGAGTACTCCCTGTCCGCGCCGGCACCATAGCGGTTATTCTACGTTTTACCATTATGCACCCCTCTAGCCTTTGTAAGCGACCTGTAGTGATATATAAAATAGAGCGACAATAATTTTCTGGTAATCCTTGCCCTCAGGCTGTTTTTTTCCGCCCTCTCCAATAAATCGCAAAGTTTTATGTCATCCGGCTGGATAATCTTTATAATATGTTTAAGCAAAAAGCTCATGCCTGCGGACCGGGATAATGCCGGACCCCTGGCAATATGCGTGCCATTTTCTCCGGGAGTACATAAGGCGCGTATGTATTCATCGCAGTATACCACGCCCAGCCCATGTCTTTTAAGAACCTTCCGCATGGCTTCTGCGTCAAAATAAAAATTGCACTCACCGTCAAAATATTCAAGCGGGTCCAATAATCCGTAGAACCTTATTCCCGGCACCTCAATAAAAATATATCCGTTCGGGTCTATTATTTGCTTCACCTTGTCCAACAGCGTGTCTAGATACGTCACATGGTCTAATACACATGACAGTATTACAAGTTTTGGTTTTTTACCGGTATTTTCGTATTCAAGCGCATCGCCATATATAAGCTCTAATCCTCCGTTCTTTTTTCCAAAATCTACCAGTCTGGAATCCAGGTCGATGCCAAGGACAGAGAAGCCTTTCGCCTTCCACGGGACCAGGTTAGCCCCGTCGTTACATCCGAATTCAAAAATTAAATCCCGTCCGCTTTCAAATTTAGCGAAATGTGAAATAAATCGGAATCTCGGATAGGCAAACAATCTTACGCGTTCGTCCATACGTGTTTTCAGGTCTATTTCGGAAACTTTCTTTCCCGTCAGGGTGTGGGATATTTTTCCGTAATAGTACTTCGCGCCATCCGGTGTAAGCATTGTAGACTTAAAACACCCCCCACAGGAATAGCATACCGCAATATCTGACGGTATGCCTCTTTTGTCCACTTCCGAAATCTTTCTGAAGTCTTCGCTGCCGCAATACGGACACTTCATTATTTTAATGTATCGGTTCTTCCTGTGTATTTCCTCCAAAAAAGTCCTTCTGGATGCC
>JAFGLX010000021.1 GCA_016927795.1 Candidatus Omnitrophota bacterium | reverse complement strand
GGGCTTGTATAAGAATTCCATGTGTGATTTTACAATTTTTATCTGCGCCTCCAGCATAATCAAGCGATGCTCCACAAAAGGGTCTCTAATCCATAGAAGATTACGCCTCATATGCGCCACCTTCACGTCTAAATCCTCAAATATGCCTAAATAACGGGTTACCTCATTGATAAATTTCCTCGGTTCATCAAGCCACTCTGCCTTACGGTATGATTTCAAAAATTGAATAAATTCCGCGAATTCCCGGTCAAAACCGCTTTCAAATTCGAGCATATCGCGCTTCATCATTTGCCGTGAGCGAAATCCGCGAAGCTCCCGTTTAACAGTTGCCCAACTCAACCATGCCGTAAATATGGCAAACGGGGCCAGTATGCCATTTATAATAAAAATAGACGTATCGGTTAAATGTAGAATAATAATATCATACAATCCTAATACTAAAGAGCTGATGCTAACTAAAGCTGACGAGCGGAAGAATAAATCGCAACGGTTAAAAAACTGTGGGGTGAAAAAGGCAAGCAAAGTCTCCTGCATTCTTGAAGGCCTAATGTAGTCGGTAAATGGCTTGTGCCGGGATTCATAATGAGGCGCGGCGATTCTCCTTAAGATACCGAGAACCTCTGCGGCAATCGCGCGGGTTTGAGAATCATCCTTCCCATGCCCGAAAGTCATTAAGGCGAAATCGGGAATAGCACTTTTTGCCGCTACCACGATGTCGCCCATGTTAACGTCGATAAAACTCTTAAAGCCCGAATTTGCGCGGTCAGAGTAATCGAGAAAAACATCTACGGTTTTAATGAACGTCTCCGCCGGAGGTGCCCCTTTCGCAAATGCGCGTACTGTTTCACGCCGTACCTCGTCATCATACACATGCAACACCCATTCTAAAGATCTGAGTATTTTCCCCAAAAATGCGCCCACTGCGCCCAACCGGTCGGCAAAAAATGGGTCATCAATGTATCTGTCTTTATTTTCCTTTTTAATAAACTCCCCGGCGAATATTCCCACTTGCGACGCAATGCCTCCGAGCCCTTTTGCCAACACGCGACGAACGCTGTTATTTTCGTTATACATTATGATTTTACCCAAAGCCTCGATATCCATCCTGAAAGAACTGTCAAAAAAGGCAAGAGGCTCCTGGCCGTATGCATGCTCTTTCCATTCTTCGGGCAGAGAAATTTCGCCGTCTTTTAAAATAAACTCATTGACAGCAAGATATGCCTCGGTCGCGGCCTCCATCAATTCTAAAAGTAGCGTTACATCTTCTATCGACGCCTGCCGGGCCTTTTCTTCATAAAAATAATAGCTGACTAACGGTCGGGTTATTTGCCGCATTTTCTCAACGATATTCTCCTGCGCCAGGCGGCGTCTTGTATCATCCGAGCCGCGTAGGTCTTTTACTGTCTGTCGTAAGCCCTCTATTTGTTCTTTTGCTTCCGTAGCTTCCGTGGTCAAGGCAGAGCGAGTGTCTGTTTTTTCTAAATCCGTTCCTGCTTCACCTTCCGTCAACGTTGGTTGGGCTTCTTTGGCTTCGTCTCGAGAGCCACTGTTTCTCGTGCCAATACTTCGGATCACCCACCTCCACGCGCGCGCAAAAAACGGTATCGCAAAAAGCGCTATCATCATCGGCCCGATGCCGGGCAAGGGGGATTTATTGTTATCTGTAAATATCGCTTCTATAGCTGCTAATTTGGAATGCCAGCTATCTTGAGTCTTATAATATCTACTACGCCACCCAAGGAGAACGTACTTCATATATGCCTCGCCAAAATCTTCTTTCGTAGACTGGCCAACTAAGTTCTTCCAAATATTGCGGCATTCAGGCATCCTTAAATAGACAGCATAACCGATAAGACGTATAAGCTCCCGCCTCCATATGGCTGTATCGGGAGCATTAAGCAAGTTGTAAATAAATATTTTTCTAAGGTGCCGATAAGACGAAACAACCGATTTAAAGACTTCCATATGTCTCTGGGGTATTTCTTTATGAGGTTTCATAAGAAATTTTATCGCTTCGCGGAGTCGCCATTCGGAAATATTGTATGTAGGAATATAAGCAAACCACTCTGAATATATTTGCCATTCTTGCCCGGACAATTCACGCTGCAGCTTTTGGTTGTGTATATTTTGCCAGGTATAGTTTATCGCTATCCTTAATCCTAATAAAATTAGCCCGCACAAAATACTAATTAGCTCAATTGTTATATTTTCGGGAGCCAGAATATGAATAGATTTCTTAAGCGAAACAAAAGGAATGGATGGGCACGCAAAGTACTCTACAAGACACCTGCACATGGCCAAAAGCAAGAATATAGCTAGGGTTGCCCCATATCCTGCAAGATACATCTTTATCCTGTCCGAGCTATCGTTTATATCGCCTGTTTGCTCTTTCCACTTGTAATATTTTTTGCGCCATTTTAGAAAATCATCTATTTCGCTCCTAGAAGCCTTGATAAGAAAAAGATGGAAAGAAAAAGCTATTCCCACGAGTCCAATAAAACGCGCCAAACTTGAAGGAACCATGCAGATTAAAACACTGAAAAAGTAGATTTTTATACCCAACGAAAACATATTCATTACGCCGGAGTTATTAGGCGGCTGCGGCATTGGAATAATGCTTTTGCTTTGCGGGGTATTCGAAGACACATTACTTGATTCTTTTTCCTCGGTAGGCAATTTACTAACCACCTCCAACCCCGGGTTGGCGGTGATTAGTTTCGTTATAATGCCCCGCATCCACCTCCACGCGCATGTAAAAAACGGTATCGCGAAAAGCGCTATCATCATAGGTCCGGGGCCGGATAATGGAGGTGGTTCTCTTTTTTTGTCCACCGCCGCGCGAAGCTCCGAACTGTCCTCCGTTGCTGGCGAAGTAGCGTCGCCGGATGCGGATACCGGTTGAGGCCCGGCTGGAGATGCAACATCACCTCTGTCCACAGGTGGTTCAACCCTTTTTACAAATCCTTGGCCGTGCCCCACATTATTGTCCATGTCCGGCGGGAATTGACCGGGGGTCTGGGCATCCATAAACGGCTGTTTCTCAGGCCCGACGGGTGTCGCGCCTGGCCATGATTTTACCGAACCATTCATATACATATGCAGCCCACCTTTTCGATTGTATCTAATCCGTCTTTTAAACACCTTTCTGGAGCCTGCTCGCGAGGCAGATTCACTATTTTCTTCCTCAGCACTGTTGGCCATATTTTTCAAAGTCATTATCACTTCGTTATCCGTCATTACGTTTCCTAATGCTCTATTGCTTTCTCTCCATAATTCAACGTCTCCTGTGCCTATCTTGCTAATGAAATTAATGAGCGGGCTGGTACATCCCGGGGCATCTATTCTTTGAAGATAGCCTAATATTTCAAAGCGCATTGCACGCTCATGTGAGTCTGTGCTAAAAAGCAATGAGCAAAGCGATGTGCCAAGCTTGCTTCCCATCCCGCAGGATATCGCCTCTTCGATCTTTGGTTTTGCCCTATTCCACTGAGCCATCCGCAACTCATAATTATCCCTTGTATAACGAACTGGTTGTATCTCCTGCATAATCTGCTCTACAAGAAGATCACCGGCATTGTAGTCACGCAACATCTGCCTGCATGTCTCGAGTGTTGGTGATAGATTATTCTCGCGCGCATAAGCCGCAACCAGTCCGCCGATTTTACTTCCATATTTGTCACGCATATTAGTTTTCAGATCCATCGGTTTAATACCTATTTTATTCGCGATAAACTTTATGGCTTCGCGTCTAATGCTCACCGGCATGTTCTTCCAATTAATCTCTCTACCAGATTCAATGCATCGCTCGAACTCCTCAAATGTTGTTTCCCTGACTCGCTTAATACCCACGTCTTTAAGAAGATCCGATACTTCGGGTTCTCCAAACGCTCCGTCTGTGCTTAGATATTGCCCGGCTAAGCCAGCGAGCGACCTGTCAAAAAATACAGGTAACTGTTTTTTAAAATGTCCTGCCATCAATTTTTCCGGAGATATTCCCAACGCTGTCGCAAGCATCTCTACCAGTTTGCGCCGCACTTCTTTCGAATAAACACCTTTCCAATAAGGCGCTTTTTTCTCCTTGAAACATTTGAGGACATATTCTACATCCAACGATGGTATCTTAAGATCCTTTTTCAACTGCAGGAATGCTCTTGCGGCGGTTCTGCCTCTCTTCATATATGGATAAAGCAGCTGAGTCAGGCACACCCCTTCAAGCCCGCCTACAAGATGGCTGACAAAAAGCGCTGCCGGAGGCGTCTGGTATTTGTCTGCGAGCGTAAAAAGTACCTGCCGTTTTACAGCCGAAGGCACGTGGCGCCATCTAATATCTTTAAGTTTACCCTGTCGCCATCCCGAAATCATCTCTTCAAAGGTATAATTTTTTATACCTATGCCGAGGCGACTTCGCATTATATCTATGACTGGCAAGTTGCCTGCCGGATCCTTGTAAAGGCGGCAATAATACTGATAAAGACCATTTAGGGATGCTCCTCCGAATTTTTTATATATACACATATGGACTTTATTATCTACGGTCGCTATAAACCAGCTCGAATCGAAATCTTTGATATCTTTGCCGAGCTCATCGGACATATCCTGTATAAGCCTCTTCTGCACATCGGGCCTTACCCAACGCCAGATAACCCGTTTCTTCTTCTTTAACTTGGCGATTACTTCTTCGTAAGGAATGCCCTGTTTTGGTTCCGGAATATTCAGTTCACTTCTAATGAGGTCCAATGCGGCAAAGCGCGCCATCTTGCCGCCTTTTTTCGAAGTAACCACTTTAGCTTTATAATAAGCATATAACCCCCTGAGGTTGCCTCCATTCAGGAATATCAGGGGTTTTGCAAACATGCCAAAACCGAAAGGATGTTCTTTCATGGCCTGTATTATCAGTTCTCTTTTTACCTCCGGCTTGACTTCATTCCAATATCCAGGCTTTGTCCAATGAGCTGTTTTTAAATGATACACCGCGTCCTGATAGGCAGAAGTATCCTTAATATTGATGTCCGTGCCTGGAGATTCTTGAGGTTTTCCGCGTTTCATATAATCTTCATATAATAACAAAAAGCGTGAAAGAATTTTATTATGCTGGCTGCGCCGCCATAACCATTTTACTACCTCATAAGGCAAATAATAGTCACAAACTTCGAATCTGGCGACCAGCATATTAGGAGTAACAACTTCCAGATCATCAACGACGCTATATAGTGCCATCTGTGAATTTCGATCAAAAAACGAAATATCCTCCGTTATTTCAACGCCCTGCGGTTGTTCGACAACCAGTGCTGTAACTACCTGATCGGATTTGACGCTCTCTCCTGGGATGCCGGTTTTATGGGTAGCGATTGATTCGTTATCCAACAAACTTTTTTCCTCCATAAGCAAAGTGCGTTCAAAGTCCTCCTCCTTTGCCGATTCTAAACCCGCCTCATTAATATCCTTTAAGGAAGGTAATATACGTATCCGAAAGGCAGTGTTGATTCTCTTTATCATATCAGTTACGCTGTCAACATATTCTTTAAGACCAATATATCCGGCTTGATCCATATCCGAAAAAGCCTCGTATATAAGATCAAGCTGGCTTTCTAGCGCCAAAAATTTCTGACGAGCTTGCACTATCTCGTCAGGCGTTGATGCTCTTTCGCAATCATTAATAAATTTCTGCGCCAATAACTGTATTCGTTCATATCTTAGCTTCAGACTTTTTGCCTCTTCTATAGAAATTAATTTCTTGGTAGGTTTCGCAAATCCGTGACCGCTTCTCCTTTCCGGCATATCCGGCTTGCCCGGCGGAACGGCCCAAAGGCCGAATGCGCCCGGCAGAATGGTGCGAAGCATTCTCCAAATCACCCCACCGCCGGATAGCGGGGGTAGTTCTATTCTCCCGTCGATATTTCGGGTTAACCGCCTCCACATGCGCACAAAAAACGGTATCGCGAAAAGCGCTATCATCATCGGCCCGGGGCCGATTTTATTCTCTTTACCAAATCCGGATTTTGCATCCGTAATGGTTTCCGCTGGTTTACCAGAAGAAAGCACAATACCTGTCTCTTCATATGTCAGCTTATGGCGCCTTATCACGCTTATTATTTGTTCTTCCGTGAGATACCCTTGGATAATTTTTGCTATATCCGCGGGTGTGCGAACGCCTTCCGGACACAAGTCGGATAAGACTCTCAAAACCTTTATCCATTCATCCCTTGAACGCCTTTCGCCTGCAATTCCCACCTTCTCCCTGATGCCGTAAGCGCGCAAGGCAGACTTTATGGTTTTGGCTTTCAATGTGCCTTTTGTTATCTTTTCGATATTCTCGGGCGTGGCAAGGCCTTCCGGGAAATAACCGGCCAGTGCCCCGAGAAGCTCCTCCCATTCCCAGATTTTTCTATGTTTTTTACTTAATAATTCCCTTATCATTGGGGGCCATTCCGCTACGTCTCTTGGCGACAGGTCGAATTTCTTTCCCGGCAATGCGAGAGATATATCCTTGCCGCGAGAGGTGCCTCTTGAATCTTCTCCAAAAATAATGGATCCTCGACGACGTTTTCTGATATCGGAAGCGCTCCGGTCTGTTAAGCCCGCGTGGCGGTCGGCCTGCCGCTTCTGGTAATCATGCTCTCTTTTTAGCGCCTCTGATTCTCTCTGCGAATTAACATAGGCGCGATATCTTCTGAATGCGTCTCTTAAAACAAGTATTATAAGTGCGGGGATGATAGCGTAGATTAAACTCATGGCTAAGTGGCGAATATATTTCAATCCCTTTATTTCGACCGGCAAATATGCTCTGCCGATGATATTGCGTGTTACAAGGTCAATCTTACTCTGCAATAATTCCTTGTCTGCCAAATCCTGTTTGGTAAACGGGACGTCTGTGAATGGAGGTTCGGGCCTGCCATTTCGTGTATTAACAACGAATTTAACATTAAACCCTCCGCCATCAGCGTTAACTATGTCTATGCGTTCTATCTGATAACTCCTCATATCGCGTCTGCGCGTAATCGTGTTCAGCGCGTCGTTTATGGCGATCTTTACACTTTCAGGGCATCGTCCTTCGGTCTGGTCATTTATTTTATCGTTAAGGTCCAACTCCAATCCTTGAGCGCGACCTTTTGAAAATACCGCTAGCGTTATACCGAGAGCTGCCAATATAGGCATTATAAGATCCCGTCTTGAAATATCTCCGCTATCTTCTTTATCTGAAACGGGCCTCGCATCAGTCCCCGTGAGATCTAATTCCCATAACATATATGAGGCCATATGCTTATCGCGCACGCTAAAAGATGTTTTTTCGTCATAAACTCTCAATTTAAAACCTGCTTCGAAAGGCAAACTGGTAAAATCCTTATATCCTCTGTAAACCGAGCAGCCGCCTATAAGCCTGTATGCGCAGTAGGGCGCAATGACGACTTTTTTCAATCCTCTTTCCCCGGCGCACCTAATAGCTTCATCTAATAATCTTTGTCTCCAATCGGTTATCTTGGACTTGGCGGACGTATCCAACTTATCCCACTCTTGCGAATTAATCTCACTTACATACATGCATTCTCTATCTACCTTGGTTTTTAAATACCCGCTAAATCCCGGAAAATCTGGGCTTCTTTTATAATTGATATAAATGCTTTCTTCGTCTCTGTTATCCGCTCGAACGCTAAATGTAGCAGGAATATTTTCTCCTGTTTCAGCATCCGCTACAAGTGCCTTACTTTCTATTCTTTCATCCGCATCGATCGATTCTTTTCCAGATATCCCGAATGCCTCCTTTGCGCGAGCTAAGCCATACCTGCCAACCAATTCTAAATTAGCACCTGAAATTGGCACATTCTCAATAACATTTTTTCTCTCTTCCACCGGGATTGTACTGAGATCCTCTTTTATTTTTCTTAGCCACTCTGCCGGCATTTTTTCTTTATAACTCTTCCAATGTAAATCCCATAGCTGGTTCAATGCCTTATAATCCCGCGGCGATAATCCTGCAACGACCATAATATCAATAAGAAGATTCATAATCTCGTATGCCTTATTCCAATCCTCCACATTCGCGTCAAGCCACAATTGCGAAATAACCAATTGCGCTTGGCCTTCATCAAAACCTGCCGCAAGAAGCTTTACCATAAGGCCATTAAACACGCTTGTAGGCAAGTCATAACCACTGCTACCAGATGTAATTGGCCATTCGGATCCCGCATCCGGCAATTCGCCGCTCAGGCCGCCGGACAGCGGATCTTTATGCTCGGGAGGCAGAATCCGGCCCCCGAAATGGTGTACGAAATTATGAATCATAAGCTTATAAAGCTGCTCGGCGTCCGTCTTTACCCTCGTCACAATTTCATTAAAGCGCTCGCGTTGACCAGGTGGTACATCGTGTTCGGCAATATACTCCAAACCGCTTATGAACCTTCCGTAAGATTCCGGCGCCGCCTCCTGCCACCATCGCCCGAAAAGAGATGAAAAATAGGCATAAAATAATCTGTAGTCATCTGCCGAAAGATTATTTACTGCCGCCGCGAAAGAGTATCTCTTGAATTTAAGCCGTATGGCGTTAGTATCTTGCAGGAGACCTCCTTTACTTATAAAAGCAAGCGCCATTGAACGCTGCAATACGCTGTTGAGCCTTCGCAGGCCTTTGGCGGTTTTATCAACAAGGGAATAAAGATTGCTGTCTCCTTGCCGTATAAATTCTAGAAATCTGTCGTAATCCTGCGGGCTCATCGGCCTGAATACACTGCTGCGAAGTTCTTCTGAAGGATATATCATTGCAAGCGCGGTATTTACTGCGTCTTCAAGTACAAATACGCCGGGTACAAGTTCAATGCCAAGCGGCTTGTCCAACTCCTCCTGCTTGCTACCTGACCCTTTTTTGTCTACCCCTTCCGGTAATCCGCCGCTCCACTCGCCGAGATTTTCATCGTCTTCTATACTATATCTTTCAAGCGGGGGCTGGTGCGGCTTGAGCAATTCCACGCCGCCGGCAGGAATTATGACAACCCGCGTTATCGGTTCAGAAACAGTCGTAACTATTTCCGAATGCGGGGGTAAATCGGGCTGCGTCAGCACGGATTGGGCCGATATGCGTTTCATACCGATAGAATCGAGATACTGTGCCAGAATATTTATAAATTCATCGGCATTTTTTCTTGTAAAAGTCTGCTCAAAACTGCCGTTCATATCGTCCAATATTCGGCCAAGTTCTTCTATAATACCCGTCCCTGGAACGCCCGATCCATAGGCTGCTTCTGCCGTACGTACTATCTCTTCTGCCTGCAAAATAATGCCGTGAAGATCGCGGGAGTGGTCTCGGGATAAGGAAGAGATATGATAATCTACGATGTGCGGCAAGCCGTCAGAATATAAAATATGGTGTTCTTTATCCAATAGATCGCCATGGTCTCTGCCGATTTCGGACATTTCTTTAATGGCCTCCAAAAGCCATATTACCTCGTTTACTCTCGCCGAAAGCCACTCTTTCAAAGGCAAACCTTCATCCGCGCTTTGGCATATATGGTCGATAAATGTTTCTGCTCCATAGTCGGGCATCATAAAGGCACCTTCCGGCTCGAACACTTTAATTATTTTAGCATGGCAGGGGTGTTGTAAATTTCTCAGCGCGTTTATGGTATCTATATGGTCTTTGTTGAAACCTTTGATAATAAAAATTTCGTGCGTCTTTATGTCCTCCACTAATTTTATCCATTTATGGTTATCATGGGCAAAGTATCGGCGTAGAATTTTATAGTCCCTACCGCCAAGCGTAATTATCTGGCCTACCTCGAGAAATTCAAATTTTATAGGCCTTTTTTCGCTCTCAACCGGCAACTCGCCGCTTTTTGCCGCGGCGGATACGCTCTTAATCGGCAAACCATCTTGCTTTATTATCGTGGCCGTATCTTCCTGCTCCGCCAGTCCCTGTACTGCCGGCGGTATTACATCGTCCGATTCGGATTGCAACTGCGAAGATTGAGTAATACCTTCGCCCAGCAAAGATACGTTTAGCTTCAGGGCATTAAGCATAATTTCATCGGGAATCGGCCGCTTACCACTTCTCATCTCATACATGTAATAGTTCGGTAAAGGCGAACCGGGGCTTACCTTCTCACTGAATTCTATTCCTACCAGCTTTGAGCACCGGTATATCCTGTCAAATAAAGGGCCTGACTTTTCACTGTCGTTCTTGGTTGCGGTTATCAAAATTTCATATGGGACAGGCCTTTTATTTTCCAGCATCTCTTTTATCTCGTACACGTATACAGTAATACCGCTTTCGCCAAGCTCGGCTGTAAATTGTTCGACGGTTAAATTGCGCCTTTTAAGCAATACCTCAAGCCGGCGCGGGGCGTTCTGAGCATACAGCTTGCGTGCCCATTCAAGGTGTAAATATGGAACCGGATTTTTTCTGCGATGCAAATAAACATCCATTGTCACCGGCGATAGCGGTTTAGGTTTTCCAGCATTAAGGGCGGCTCTATACTCCTTTATGGATAAGCCCAATGCTTTTCTTATAACATTAAATTCTACTTCGCTCCCATGCCACAATGCGTTTGGAAAGATACCTGTATCCGTCTGCGTTAACACTTCCACAGGTGCCTGCGGCCAGGCTAGCGGTCTAACCACCTCCAACCCGGGGTTGGCGGTGGTAGGCGGTTTTCTGGATGGCCGCTTCGGTTTTTTTCGCGGTGTCATAAAGTAACGTTTGGTGCCGGGGAAGTCATCGGGAGCGTCTTCGTTATTATCGGCGTGGCGCACGGATGGAAGAAGGGCCCTTATCGGCTCATGTTCCGGACCGGTCGCATATGTTATGATTACCCCCTTTACGGTATCGCTTATATCTTTATGCTCAAGAAGGGTGCACAACACAATTCTGGCATCCGCCGTATTTTCGTCAATAAGCTTAATTACATAACTCGATATTTTTGCGGACGGTTCTTCCTTCTCCGACTCCCGGGAGAAGGATGCGGGTGGTCTAAGTAACAAAAATTTTAGTAACCCTATTTGCGAAAAGCTGTTTATAGATAAACTCTGATGTCCCGTCGGTGAATCTAGCTGGTGCGCCCTTTTCCTTGATGCCATGCCTGTTAACTTTCGGCGAAAGCGGCCTTTGTATAAAAGCAACATACGAAAACGCCTATCCAGAACCGCGTCGCCTATTTTAAGATTTTTCTCGTCAAATCTTACTTTCCAACTTACGTCTTTACTCATAAGCCTTCTTTGTATGCGTGCTGATATTATATTCTCGTTCATTCCCGCGATTGTTTTGACTAAGTAAAGCAGATTGGATAATTTACCCGTCCTTTTCTGCATACCCGAAAGTTTTTGCAGCGCCCCCAGGCACTCTTCATAATCCCCTTCGTTACTTATGTAATCTAAAATTTCTTTGAGTGTTTTGGCTATCGCGCGCAATTTTTCACTAAAAACAGTGTTGTCCGTAACAAGACCATGTAACTCTATATAAATATCGGCGCTTTTCTCAAAAGAAGTTATCGCGTCGAGGTAGGAGGAGTTCGCAAATGACATTACGGCGCTGTCATAAAAATACTGGGCCTCATTTTTGAGTCTAAATACATATCTCTCGGCCCTGGTCATTTTGGCCGTTTTCTTGAATATTCCTGTAGCGCGTTTTACCCATTTCCATAATTTAACGGATAATCTGCCGATAACAGGGAGCGCCGCGATGGCGATTATTGCAATAGGCGGGGCCGGGTTTTTTACTTCTGTGGTCTCGGAGCTGGACGGCGCCTTTGCCACGGTTGTTTCCCCAAGCAACCCACGCTTTATCGCCTCGCCCAATTCAACTTCCTCTCCGCCCGGAAAAACAACGTACCAACTCTGCGCACGATAGCGTTTTCTACCCTTTAAGGGGTTT
Source organism: Candidatus Omnitrophota bacterium (assembly GCA_016927795.1). GTDB lineage: Bacteria > Omnitrophota > Gorgyraeia > JABMRN01 > RBG-13-46-9 > JAFGLX01. Next base: position 26,598 of record JAFGLX010000021.1, on the reverse strand, counting down.
ACTCCTCCCAGAAAGCTAAGAGGGCGCTGCATAGCGACAGATTTCGGATAGATATAAGGTATTTCGGCGGGGCCACCATAAGAGGATGAGGGGTTGCAGGAAATAATAAGCAAAAATTTGATATTCTCCATTGCGGAAATCTCATTAACGGCGTCGTTCAGGAAATAATACAACTTTCTAAAAATGGATTTACCTATCATTATTACATGGCGTTCATCTTTAGCGATGCCGTGACTTATGTAAGAAGGGCCCCTGTAATGAAAAGACTGTCCTTTTTGGTCGGTTAAATACAGATTGGCATCTTTAGCGAAATTTAATTTTGCGAATATCATGTCTTCGACAAGTCTCCCGACATATAAAAATGATGTACCGCATAAACTTACAAGCAGCCATGAATGGAGTGAATTTAAAGCAAAAAGGTTTTTAAAAATAAATTCATAAAGGTCTACCGGTCCCGATATGCTTATCGCTAACATGACAGCCACGAATGCGCATATAGAAAACCAGAGTGCTGATGCAAGATACGCGACCGTTATTGAAACGATAGAATCATAAACACGCAACCCGCGGCCGCGTTTCCCCGGCACTATGGATATGCCGTAATCGGGGGCAGGTTTAACGCTACCTGCGGAGCCGGTTTCAGGCAATATCATCTCCGGAGTAGATTCTACTTTCTGCAAAACCGTCTCAAGCTCCTCCGGCATCATCCACGTCCAGTTATGCGGCCCTACCGTACCGGGTTCGTTAAACTGCGAATCACCTTTATAATTTAATAAAGACTGGATAGTGTAACAATAAAAGCCTGTATTGCGCATCGCTTCCATAACTTTCGCCTCAACCGATTCCTCCGTGTCCCCGCTAGCTATTTCCACATTATAAGCTTGAAGAAATTCAGCCGTTTGCCTTCTCTCGTCCTCATTCATTATTTTATATCGCAGTGAAAACACAGGGGGCGTGTCATGCGTGGTATCCGTAAACATAACATGCGGCCTTCTGGCCATATGTTTTTCGCGCCAACCTATTATGTTATACAAAAATAGGTTATTAAGCTCTAATGGCAATTCGTCAAGCATCTTCCTCGTCTCGGGCGGCCTTACTCCTAAATCTTCTCCTATCAAAAGTGTATTTGTGTCAGCGGCTGTTTTTGCGAGTTCTGTCAGAACTTCACGTCCCAGCTTTGCCGCTTCTAAATCGTCTTCCGGATAAAATTTACCTTCGGAGGCGGCCTTGCCAAAATCGACAAGCCACTCCGAACAAAGACCGAGAATGTGGTCGACCCTGACAGCGTCATAAAATTCCGCCATGTACCTTATGCGCTTCTTCCAGAAATCGAGCACTTTTTTCTTTCTATCAAACCATCGATAAGGATAAAAACCCCAGTTTTGTCCCGCGTCGTTAAACATATCCGGTGGAGCACCCGCAGTCTTGGAAAAATCGAATAAATCCTGATTGGCCCATACCTCCGCGCTGTTGCAGGAAGGGTATATAGGCATGTCCCCTATTAGTTCTTTATTCAGGTTCCTGGCGTGCCGGATGACTTTCTGCCATCTTTCATAATAAAGCCACTGAAGGTATTGATAAAAAAGTATTTCTTTTTTATGTTTTCCGGAAAATTCCGCGATAATCTTTTTATAATCGGCATTGCCGGAAGCCGGGTTGCGATACGGCTTTTCCCACGTCCACCAGGGAAAACCTTTATGATAATCGAGTAGCGCGTGGAACAGGCTATAGTCTTTAAGCCAGTACGCGTTTTTATTGACATAAACGTTAAACGCCTCAACAGAGCCGCTTGCCAGTCTCTCAAAGACCCTTTCAAATTCCTGTCTAAGTACAAAATTATTGAACCTGTATATTAGTGGATAGTCTACTCTGGCGGCTTTCTTAGCGTCTTTTATAGTGGATTTAAGATAAGCCCTTAGATTATTCCGCGCGGACTCATTGTCCGCAACAACCATCATGCCTTTCATCTCTTCTATCAAGGCCGGGTTTAAGTGTTGCATAAGACGTATTTTGTTATGCTCCATTAACCAATGCCACTCTTTTGCGACAAAAAGATCCAGATACGACTCATAAACATCTTTTCCGATTAATTCATCAAGCGGAATATGCGCTATGGCGTTATTCGCGAAGACGCTTATACTGTTATACGGGCTTGGGTCATCGGGCATTGTAAGAGATGTCGGGAGAAACATGGCAAAATCGAATTTCTTTTTATTGATTAGCTCCAGAAATAAATCTACGCATCTTAAATCGCCTATCCCCTGCCCGCTTCTTCTTCTCATGGCTGAAATCGGACAGAGTATACCACCGTGACTGTCCTCAAGCCACCATTCCTTTCCTACCGACTGGACTGGATTTGCCGGTTTGGGTAAAAGCTTGGCCACCTTATCCTCCGCACTTACTGCGGGTAGGCGGTTTTGTGGCGTAGTGGACGGAAATTCTTCTTTTACGTTATCGTTAATTTTATCTCTAACGGGTTCTATCCAGAAAATTTCCCCGAAAAAGTAGTTTTGGTAATCCCTCATTAGTTCCTCAAGCTCCGCGGGATTGTCACCGTCATCGAGCGGCGCAACGGTCGCCAGCTCAATCTCGCATACCGGTTTTACCGGTTTGGTTTTCGACCTGAAAATTTCGGCTGTGTTATGCACATTGTAACCGTATATTTTTATGGTTGCCGTTTTATCGTTTACCGCCGTAATAACTGCCCCGACAAACTTTGTGGGTTTTTTACTGTTCTTAAACGATGTGAAACTCAAACGTGTTATAAGATTATCCGGATTGTCGCTCAAAATAATCTTTCCGTTACGGCAGGCGTTTGTTTTATCTAAGTCCTGCCGGAAATGCTCGATTCTTGCCCTCAATGAACGGTTGTATTTATTGTCCGGCCATCTAATTTTCGTTCCCCTAAACAGCATGTACCGTAATACAAACGTTTTCAGCGCGGAATATTTAGGCTTTGTTTTTCGTCCGGGCGACATCGCAACTACTATCCATGAAAAAGCCGCCGAAAGTAAATTAACGGAGAACATTGCCTGGATGAAAGAGAAGTCCTCCGGTCCTGTAACAAGTTTTATGCCAAAAACAGGCCCTGTTGCCCTGGCGATAACCGCTATAAATAGAAGAGTACATATAAAAAGTAGGTTCGATTTATTTTTCGCGCCGGTATTGTTTTGGTTACTGTGGCGGACAAGCCATATATTACCCCCTACAACCATCATAATCGACGTTATAAAAATAGCCACCAAACCCGGTGTAATATTAAAAGGCGCAAGGAAAAGCGTTATAGCGAAGGTTATGAAAGGCACTGTCGCAAACGAGGCCTGCGTCACGGACGCCCCGAGTTTTTTTAGAAAATAATTATACGGAAGCCACTGTATCAGCTCTTTCAGTACATATAAGAAACAGAAAACGTTTAGTGTGAAAATAGGCGCCGACAGATGTTCAAATAGTCCCACAGGATTAAGGGCCAAAGCGGGCTCTATCATAAGCTGGATGATTGATGATGTGATTGCCCCCACACTAAATCCTAACGCTGTCAAAAGGTTGGGATTCACGTTGTGCGCCTGCGTGGCTCTGGCGCCGAAAGTATACTGCATTGGAAATATAAAAATACACGCCGATGAGAGTAAAACTATTCCTATGACAGAATTTATTGCGAAATTTGCCTCAAAAAGCTTGGCGAGTGAAAATGAAAGGACGCCTAGTGTAACGAGTAAAACGGCAAAAAACTTTTTTAGAGCGCGTTCTTCGATTTTTACAAGTTCGGTGGCCATAAAATACGTCGCCACTGTCTGGAAGCTGGCGATAACCGTAACGAGAGAGGCATCTTTCTGCATTCCGTATTTAAGCGCCCACCAGAAAATTGGGGCACCTAAAGTAAAAATAGCCGATGAACCCAAAAATATATTCCAGGCCTTGCTCTCGACTATAGCCTTCCATGCCCTGCTAAAAGCGGATACTACTTGAGGTGGGCCTGTACTCGGATGGCATTTTACGGCTATTTTTTTCAAAATGCCTTGCAGCGATAGGATTAATCTTTTGAGCTTTTCGTAATTAAACCAAAAGGCGAAAAATATCATTAATGGCCCGAATGACGGCAGGTGATATTCGGATCCCGCATCCGGAACGGGTTTTTTCGCTTCTTCTATCTTCGGCCTGCGGGAGGTTAATTTAACTCTGAGTATAGCACCTTTGGTACCATTTCGGTTCACAAGCTCTGCTTTGCCACTTAAGTCTTTCGCAATTTTATAAATAAGACGCATTCCCCCTTTAAAACGGCCGGCAAGTCCAAGAGATTTAGCATTTCTTTTTTTCCAGGGGTTCTGGCTCTTTTTTATTGAGCCTTCTCCGTTGTCTACAATTTCGATAATAAGGGTAGTCCTATCCGCACAATATGCCTTTATTTCTACTATGCCACAGGAAAAACTTCTATCACGCTTGAACCTTAACGCTATCGAATCAAGCGCGTTTTCGACGGTTTCCCGCATTAACCAGTCAAGATCCGATTGAGGGTCTGTAATCTTTTCTTTTATATCATAAGCTATCTCCGTATGGGATGATATAAATTTGAGCATATCGCCGACTATTTTATCCAAATCTATTCCGTTTAGTATATCCTCCGGTGTCGTGCCTCGCTCAAATGGTATAACATGTTGGAACAATGGCTTCTTGGACATCTCTTTCCGCGGTGTCTTAAAGAAGCGCGCCCTGCCTTGTTGAAAAGCCCGTGCTTCTTCTTCTTTATCAGTAGTAAAACGTACACCTGAAGGCTGAACCTCTACAGTTTCCGCGTCCGGAATGGGTTCCCGGGCCTTTTCTATCCGCGGCTCCAACCAGTACGCGTAAGAAGAGCTTGCAAGAGGAAACTCTCCGATTGCCACTCTTCTTAAGTTATGCTCAAATTTCTTGATAAAGCCGTCCTCACCGTTTAAGGCAAGCTGCGCGGAAGTCAAATTGAGCGCTCTCTCAACGCCATATCGGAAAAAGCTATCCCTATCCACTTTCATTTCTTGATTCGTAGAGATTCTTAATGTAAGTCCGGCAGCCTGCCTAAAGTAATTTTCGATAACTTCCTTTGCCCCATTTCCATTGCCGTTACCGCGAACTAAACGGGTTATGCGTTTATACAACATGGGCAATGTTATTTTTTCAAAAGGTGAAAAATTGCGGTGGCTGCCGGTTTTTTCAAGAAATGCCTCTTTTATTTTTGATACCCAAGGTACGCCATTAGCGCTTTTCAAATCACCTTTTTTGTAAATAACCCGAAGCGGGAAAATCCGCCTGGATTCTCTATCTTCATTAAGTTTTTTCCAGTCTATTTTTCTGGCGTGTTCGGCCACGGTTTGCCCTTTTGCTCCAATATAGTAATACTTCCGCAAAATGTGCGCTATTTCCTCGGGACTTCCAAGCCCTCCCAACTCTTCAAGAACCCTTAAAATCTGGTCGCGGTATTTTCTTTCTCCGGTATCATCGGATGAATACATCGTTTCATCCTGTAATATAAAAAGGTTGTAATTTATCTGTGCAAGATTAATCTTATTAAGCATTTTGCGCAAACCGCGGTATTTCGCGCTGGCGGCATCGGTTATTGCATGCGCCGTTAATCCAGCGTCACTTACTGTGCTATTAACGGCATCTCTTATATAGAGTGCCGGGTATTCCACGATATCAAGAAGAATGCGCCTCGGCGTTCCGAGACGGTTTAAAAATTTGCGGTTTGAGTTCAGGTCAGAAAGGAATTGTTTTCTTTTTACAGCCCTGAATAATCTTCTTAAAGCCTGCCGTGATTTATAATGTGGGAACCTTTTGTATATTTCTATGTTCGAGGCTAATCCCAGCCGGTAGCTTTTTTCCTTCGCGGTTTCTCCCTCAATAGCTTTAATGACCTTTTTTAACCGTTCCGTGTATTTTCTGTCATAGACGAGGGGAATAACGCCGTCCGGGACGCCCAGCCTGTGTTTTTCGCGCTGGGAATTGGCGTATTCCTTTAATTTAGCGTAAAAGTTCTTTTTTAATCGCCTGACGGTCACCCTTTCGCCGGAAGCGTTGAAATATCCGGCTATATCCTCCCAGCTCGTCAATCCTTCCTTGTTTTCTATAAAATTCACGACATTTTCAAAGTTAAGCTCCTCGTCACCTTCAAGGGTTATCTTTTTCGGCATAGAATATTGGTGGAAATCCAGAGTGTCGACCGGATGCCTTAAATTATAGTGCGCTATAAGAAGCTCGGCTATATTTTCAGTGATATAACGGGCCGTTTTGGATAATTCCGATACGAATTCGTCCAACGCAGGAAGCGCGCGCTCAGCCCTCAAAAGACTGTCTTTAGGCTGGATTTTTTCCTTTGCCCTGCCGTAAGCCTCACGCATGCCTTCTTCCGTTATGCCCGTTGAACGACTTATATTTTCCCACGCAGATTCGTAACTTTCTCTTATTTTAGCCATTGCCCTTGCGCACAACTGCGACGGGCGGGTCTTGCTAAGATGAAAACGCCCTCCCATTTCCCGAAAGCCCATTGGCTTTTCACCCGAAAGGCCATAATGCAATTCGAGAATCTCGCAATCGCGTGGATCTAAAGTCGCTCTTTTGTCCGGGTCACTTACGAAATCCTCTACCATGCGGATTGTCTTAAGCGAAAAAAGGTGTTTTTTCTCATCCTCGTTAAGTATTTTGAGAGAATTTTCGCCGCTTGTTCCCAAAAGGCAGAGTTTTGTTACAATTGTACTCACTTTCTTCTCAACAGTAACCGGAGAAATACAATGTCTGTAAAGAACGCTGATCTCCTCGGTGGACAATGAAGGGTTGCCGTTCAGCCCAAAAAATAACTTTATTATCTCCTCTTCCCGGTCATTAAGGTAACGAAAAAGTTGCTTAACCCTCTCCTTGTGAAGCGGTGACGCTTCGAGAGAAGAAATATCCCTGCCTGTTCCAAAAAACGCAAAGTCGTCGATATTGGGGAGGCGGTTTTCGTTTTCGAGGAAACTCATCATTCCCCAGTGGATGAATTGTGTAGTAAAAGTGCTGAGTTTGCCTTTTGTCGGGTCAAACCTTGATGCAGACGGATGTTTATTGGTCAAAATATTTCTTACAGTGTCCATACCGCTATGAACTAAATCCATTATATGTACGCCATAATTCTTTTCGCAATAGTACCACGCGATTTTTATAATCCACAAAAGTTGCGAGTAGACAAGAAGATTCACGGATTCTCCGGTATGCTTTTCAAAAAGCTCTCTTTCTTCCACACGGCTAAGTCCGTTAAGCCCATTTTCATATCCCGCATCTGTTAGTATTCTTTGTACGTCGTTAATAAATGGTTGTAATTCTTGGATTTCGCCGGTTTTTCTCCCCTTCTTTGCGGGTTGCGCATCATCTCTTTTTGCGGCTCTTTTTCCGGCCCTATGTATAGTTCTTATTTTCGGTGTCTTAAAGAAGCGTCCTCTGCCCTGCTGGAAATCTCTTGCTTCCCTCTCGTCGTCGTCTGTAAAACGCATCTTCGGGGTATCGGAAGGGGTTTCCATTTGCGGTATTCCATCCGAAATATGTAAGCTTTTTTTCTCGGATACCCCTGATACGCCGGTTACTGTTGAAATCCTAGACGCGGGTTTTCCTCGCGGTTTTGTCCTTGCTACTGGAGCGCTTACCTCAAGCGCTTCGAAGTCATACTGGTCTAACTTATCAGATATATTTATATATACTTCCTCACCCCCTATGCTTGATTCGCGCAATAAACTGATTTCTATCGATAAACCGGCATCCCTGGCTACTCTACTGAATGGTATCGAACCCTCTGAATCTGTTTCTCCTGCAACAACACTTTTGTCTTTTATTATTTCTTCAAATATATTCGGGACAAATAGCCAAAACTGGTTATTTACACCTGACTTACCCGGGCGCTCGGAACATTTAATTTCTTGTTCTGTTAAAAAGGAATACATTGTATCTATGGCCTTTTTGTGTTCCGCAAGAGACTTTTCCAATCCGGGATAACGCCAGTTTTCGCGTTTGCGCTGTGAATATGCCAGCTCGTTGCCGCTTACCGGGATAAAGCCATAAGGAGGTTTAACAGTAAAATGGGCAAGCCGGATTTCTTTACCTTTGTAGTCTCCTGTTTGGATAGTTTCTCTTATTATTCCGTTGAAGACTATGTCCACCCTTCTACCCGTATAGCGGTGATAAACCGAAAATTGTTCGCCTCTTTTTAACATCAATTCTTCAGACATTTTTGCGGGCGCTTGCGCCTCTAACGCCTTATACGCGGCCTCTCTTTCCATAACAGCTTGCGTTATCAACCGCATTTTCTCGAAACGGCGATATTCCTCTATTCTTGAATTTTCGCTTATGTTTTTAAACAACTCGCACATAAGCGAAAGGCGCGATAGAAGCCTGGATAGGTCTTCGAGTTGGACGGTGTCAGCCAATCTTCCGTCCGCGTAAACCTTCTCCATGTCGTGTCTGATCAAATATTTAAGTTTTTCCCTAAAATCGTTCTTAAGTTCGGCAAACCTGTCTAAAACCGGAGCCTCTTCTCCCTCATCGAGCCCTTCTACACAACTATCGGCTTCTTGTATAAAACCTGTAGCCTCATTTATAACATCGGGGCTTATTTCCTCGATTTCCAGAAGATGCTCCGCATAGTTTTTACTTCCGGCATATATATCGATAATACTTAATTTTTTCGTAGCTATATCTACCAGATGCAGTAAATCTGATTCTGCACCTTCATTATAGACGGCTATTTCCGGCGCAGTTCTGCATCTATTCAGTAAACCGTATATTGAGCCTGTGTCAAAGTTCCTTCCGCTTTTAAATTCTTCAAAAAGGTCATCAATTTCCTTAAGCAGTACTGAGAAAAACTTTTCTGCAAGTTGCGCGCGTATTTTACAAAGTTCTTCGCTGAATTTGGGTTCCATCCCGTTTGCGAGCATGTCGGAACACTTATTAAGGGCGAGGATTACTTCTTCGGGGTTATGTATATCCGTTTTCCGTATACCTTGCAACGTAAGAGCGGTCTCCCTTCGTTCTTTTTTCTTTTGCGCTTGCCGGCGTTCTCTGCATCCCGCCTCATCTTTTGCGGAAAGCTTCTCCAGAAAAACCGGCTCGAAAAATGTCCTGTTATTGTACGCATAAAGCGCTGTTTCCTCGCCGGTTGCTATAATAAGCTTATGTAAGATAAGCGGTAATTGCACATCCAAGAGGTCCATATCTGGCGCTCTGTCCGGCGTGTACATTTCGAAATTGCTTAATATTTTCCATCCATCCGGAATGCGCCTTTGTATTGCCCTAAGATGGGATTCTATATTTCGCCTGCTAATTCCGTAAGCTCTAAAACCGTTTTCTAAAATTTTAGTAAACCCTTTGATCCTGCCGACGATGCGGGTTACGATACTTCTAAACTTACTCTTTTTCATCTCCCAGGAGAAAGCGCGTCCTCCGGATGTTACGCTTACCCCCGTTCTATCTCTTTCTTCTTCTACGGGCAAAGCCTCAATGTCGTTGCATGCTTTTACGGCAAGGTCCATCTCAAGGGGTCTTCTCAATCTTGTGTTAAAAAGCCCGCAACCTATAGTAACGTAGCGCGTTACCTTATACCAGTCTTCTATGTCTCCCGGCGATATGTTCAGACGCCTGGCGAATACGTTTCCATTTGAATCTACGGCCCCCATCATGACATCGGGGAAGGTCGAGGTCCTCAAGCAGAAATAGAAATAATCCTCCATAAACATCGTCATTTGTTCCATGTTCGGGCACTCCCCACAAGAAGGATATAAAAATACGGCTGCATCACCTTTATCATACCATTCTTCCCCTTTAAAACAGTAAGGTTGGTAACTTGCGCTTATTATTGTCGGATAAATAAGGTTGCCTGCGCCTTCTATATAACGTTTTATTTTATATTTATCTTCTCCGGAAGAATGGTCTTTTTTCAAAATTAGAATACCCATTCCTCCCAGAGGTATATCAAGTTCCTTTATATCCTCTCGTTCTACATGTGAATTTTCCCTGATAAGTTCGGTAAACACTTCGTTAGTTACAAGGTCTATAGTGCCGTAACATACGTCAACGGCAGACTTAAGAAGGCGGTAAGACGGAACGCGGTCAGAAGCGGAAAATTCTTTAAGAATACCGAGAACCCCGTTTCTATGCAAGCTGGTTTGCGCATCTGGCGAACCCTCGATAATGTCCAAAAGGGCCAGGCGTTCCGCGTCATAATAGCATTTCTCCAGGGCCTCCCCCGAAAGCCCGCAATTCGGTATTTCACGTATCCTCTCATTACGCAATATTTTACTTAGATCGTTCGCCATGTTCGCCACATTTTGGACAGACATAGGCTTGCTATCCGAAAATATCATTTTTATATAGGATTTAAAAGCGAGATTGAGTCTTGGCCATTTTTCTGTTAAAGGAATAATCTCATTAAAGGCTTGTTTGACCCATTTGCCCGGTACTTCATCTTTTACCGCAAAACCTATTATGCGCTCTATGATTTCCTGTATTTTAAAAGTTACTTCATATTCCTTTTTTATTATGCCGGTTATAAAGGTTTTTGCCCGGTCTATTTCCTCCGCCTGTTCAGGGTTTTCATGCTTTAAATTTTCAAAGTGCTTCTCGACATCTTCCCTTTTACCGTGCCGTACCTCCAGTATTTTCCGGCATGACGCAACTATATCCGCCAACCATTCCCATTTCTCATTGTTTGTTTTACTGCTCCAGACGTCTACCTTTTCGCTAAATAGCGGTAAAAGGTTATTTACTTCAGGATTAACCTCATCAAGGCGTGTTTTTACATCATATTTTGTAAAATCGGCCTTGTACCTCACCGCGGACGGCTCTATTGTACGTGGGTCAGGCAGAACCGCTATTTTAAAAAGAGCATCCTTACTTAATTCATCCCATGCATAAATAATGGCGAGGTTTAATTTAGGCTCTTTTAAATCGCTTACGTCGGCTTCTACCGATATGTCCGTGTTAGTCAAACGGCCATATCGAACGCTGAACTGATTTCTGCACCCCCGGCCTTTTAGCAAACGTTCTACGTCATGAGCAAGGCGCATCTTTAGTACAGCCGCGGTTATGGTACCGTCTTCCCCGCCTCCTACATCTACGATGGCCGGGAGAATAGATGATTTTTCAGCGCCAGGCTGCGCATATGCAGGGTGTGTTTTTGATGGTGTCGCTTCTGAAGTTACAGTTTGCGAAATCACGGGTGTTTCGGCGGGTTTGGTAACCTTTTTGGGCTTCATTCTTTGCGCGGGGGAATCTTCAAGAGGCGTTTCTGGCATCCGGGCAGTCACGGTGAGTTTCTTTTTCGTAACAGGTTTTTCTACGGCAGGAACGGTATCTTTGGCTTTCCTTTCTTCAGAATAAGCCGCTATTTTCTCATCACAAAACGCGTTAATAGCCTCGTATCTGCCTTCGTTAAAAAGGCTTGTCGCTCCCCCCAGGATTCCGATTATTCCGTCTGCGCCTATATCGGCGAACGTTTCATCCGCAAAACAGAGGAAACCGTAATCCATGCTGAAATAGGCATTTCTCCTGCCAAGCATTTTCCTTGGCAGGCAATAGATATCGTTAGGAAATTGTTTAAAGGCATCATATACTATTTTTTTGGTTTCGTGAGATACGCTTTTTTCTAACCGCGTTCTTATAGCCGCTTCATTGTCTACCGTAAGACAATCGGGCCGGTTCGCGCTCTTTAGCTGATATGACCAGGACGATTTAGCGGTATCGATTATTTTTTCGTCATCTACTGGCTCTCCTTGCGAATCACCGAGATTGGCTGTAAATGAGCCGAGTAAAACTAAATATGCGAGTAATGCCATGCCAATCTTCGGCAAATTGCCATTTGCTCCTATTGAGGTAAAATACTCTAACATGCCGTTACTTATATTTTCGACATCGGCACTGACAAAGTATATAAGCGCTCCCGCGACAATCACTAATACGGTAATAAGCGCGATTTCGACAAACCCTCTATGTTTTAACCTTTCCCAGATACTGGAATCTCTTTTCGCTTCTTCGGCTATAGCCGCAAGTCTTTCACCTCTACGCCTTGTTTCTTCTATGGAGTCCATAACTACGCGTATCCTTTCGGTCAAGTCTTTGGACCCTAATGGTAACGTTTCTCTCTTTTTATTACTGTCTTTATGGCCGGATAATTTTGTCGAATCCATCCGGCTTTGGGGCTTGAGAATTATAATGGCTGCCCGTAAAAAAACCTTACCGCTAACCCAAAAAAGCCACAGCGGGAAGAAGGCGCACTTAAAGAGCATTCTCGCTTTATTCTCTTTTTTGCGCCACATGTTTGCTACAGTACGTAACTCATCCGCCGATTTTTCGCGCAGATCCCAAAGTTCCGCAGGATTTCTGCCGTAAAGATAAATTACGGGTAATCCCGCCGCTTTCCAGTTCTTAAATAAATCCTGGAAGAAATACCGTATCATACCGATATGAAGCCCTTTGGTCTCCAGATAAGTTATAATACGCTCCGCCCACTCTCTATGTTCATGGGTTACTGTGTCTCCAAATTTGAAAAATCCGTCTTTGTTCTCGACCAATTCCGCGACAAATCTTATTCTCTTCTCCGCCTCTTGCCCCTCTTTGGTAAGCCTTACTCTTCGCGGAAATGGTTGCGCGGGTTTGCGCTTAGTTCTTATCCGTTCAAGCCGAAACGCGATTGTTTGCCGGAATTCTTTCTTCCGGCGGGTTTTATTTTCCGGCACTAAAACAATTTCCTCTCCCACTTGAGGTGTTTCGATTGAGCCGCCGGAAAAAGATAAGTCTTTCAGTAAGGCCTTTCTGGCACTCTCATCTCCGTGAACTAATAAAACACGCTTTGCGTTTATCCCTTTTATAAAATTAAGTATCTGGCCGTGGCCGGCATGGCCGGAGAGGGGCACGCTCAAGACTTCTGCTTTGACGGGTATGCGTGTATCGCCTAAAATAATCGTTGCCTCTCTTTTCAATTCCGAAATTTTACGTCCGGGCGTTCCTTCCGCCTGATAGCCCACTAAAATTAACGCGTTACGAGTACTGGATAAAATGTGGGGGGCATAAATATCTGCCGAAAGCGTTCCTTCCATCATCATGCCGGATGTCGCGATAATACAGCATGGTTCATTCATTATTTTCCTGCGTTCTTCATCTGTCCTTACGCGGAATATTCCATTTTCAGGGCTAAAAATATTCTTTGATTTTAACCGAGGTAAATCAGGCATCAAATGCCAGGATTCCATATCAAGCCTAAACATTGTTCCTGCCAACCCGTCTAAGTAAATCGGCATATCCTTGGGGACAAGGCCTTTTTCGCGGGCGTCATATAGGGCCAATGTAACCTCTGAAGAGCGGCCCAAAGCGAAACACGGAATAAGAACCGTGCCTTCACCGCTGATAATCCGACTAACAGCGCTTGCCAGCTCATATTCAAGCCCTTCCCGCGAACTACTGCTAAGCCTGCCACCATATGTCGATTCGCTGATGAGAATATCCGGTGCGGTTTCAGGCGATTCTATGCCTTTTGTCGTACGTGTTTTTGCAGCGGAAAAATCACCGGTGTAGAGTATGTTGCCGTAAGGCGTATGGACTTCCACGGAATTTGCTCCGAGCAAATGTCCGGCAGACAGAAATTTAATTTTTACGTCTTCTATATCACCGTTTAAGGTATAAAATTTACTCGACTTGACTGTCCGGATATTTTTGCCGACTAACCATATGTCGTGTTCTGTATTTTTACTCTCGATTCCCGGCAGGATTTTTCGATTTATCCTGCGTTCATTAACCGAATGCCTATCATTCAGCATAAGCCTGATTTTTGTTTTTGTAATTTTGCTGGTATAGATTGGGATATCACCGAAATATGCGACCGCTTCCGGTAAGCATCCTATATGGTCCATGTGCGCGTGGGTTATTATGATAAAGTCCAATCCGTCATCTATGAGGTCAAAGCGCGGCATAAACGTGCTATTTACGCCGACACCCTGTCCCGCGTCAAAAAGCCATCGGGTTTTACCGGCTTTCACATAAAAAGAGCTCCCTCCCGAACCGCCAACGCCACCAAGCGGAATTATTTTGATATCTTCCTCAAATTTCCTTTTCGAACGCGGAACTTGATAAGGTATTCTTGCCTGGTGAGCAGCTTCCGGTGCGGAGGTTTTCTCTATTCTTCCAGTCTCGCCATTTGGCGTTGCCTCATTACTGAGAATATAGCTGGCCTCTTGTGCCATTTCTTCGTATGAAGTTAACCCGGCAGCGTACCGCGGAAACTTCTCTCGCCATGCCATCCATTCCTCTGAAGTTACCGTAACGTATTGGATAGGCCTCGGGATGTCGTGCGTCTTACGCTGCTTTTCTATATTGTCTATTTCGTTTATGTAGTATGCGGAAAGTGCGCTTGCTACAAGATGTGGGTTGTCCTCAAAGAAACTTTTAATACGCAATTCATCATATCCTTCGGCCGCCAGGGACCAGTAGTACGCTATTGCCGCGATATTTATATTTCTGTAATTTTTGCCCCTTCTGTATTGGGCCTTTACTTCCGGCTCGTTTAATCGGATATGCGCTCTTATCTCATGTAGCGCTATAGAATAGACTTCACTTGTTACAATGTCTGATGTTATAAAACGCGGCTTTTTCTTTGCGGTTCCGGATTCTTCTATTAACCTTTTATCGGAAAGCGTTATTTTCCCATACCCGTATTTTAGCTGGAAGGCTATCATGCTCACAAAGGGCTTGTTTATCACTATGATTTTTTTCCCATTTTTCGCATATAAAATTTGTGCGGTATATATAGGATTCAGGCTGAATAGCGAGGTCGTTATCTCTATATTTTCTTTTGACAACCCCTCTTCTTTGATTAATTTTTTAAAAATAGGAATGATTCCCTTGAAAAAGCCTTTTTTCTTCTTAATGCCGAGTAAGGCTTGCCTGTAATATTTGCCTCCTTCAAGGCAATCCTTATCGTCTATGACAGGCATAACGGGTCCATGCGGGCCGTAAAACGCCGCGAATTTAACAGAAAACTCGTTTGCGTCTTTTTCTTTTTTTGCCGGCGGGCTGGAAATCTGTAAAAGGCTGGTGTATGGGCACCAATTTTCGCCTTCGGGTTTTTCTCCTATCTTTACTTCTTTAGTTTCAGTATTTATCCAGACGGGAAATTTTGTTTCGGCCGGAACACGCTTTTTCTCCCTGTCCGCCGTGTATAAAGTACCTGTTTTACCACCAGATATAACCTTATGCGATGATCTTATGAAAGTATTTGGCAGGGTTTTCGGATTACCTTGCTGCTCCGCTTGGTAGGCAGATTTTCCGTCGTCCGCTCTTTTATGGTGCAAAGTATTCCGGTATGCTTTCGCCCTTGAGCACGCAACAGCGAAATGCCTCTCCCTGAATCCGTATTGGGTAATTGAATTATATTGGCGTTCGCCGCTGAAATGCGTCGCGCATTCGATAAAATAAACTTCGGGCACGCCGTCACCATCTAACTTGTCTGAAATAATAAAATCCACCGCAAGTGTATCAAACCTCTTTCCCTCTGCAAACGCTTCCCTGGCATACTCTATGGCCGCTTCTATTATCCTGTCTTTCAACAAGGTTTTTTTACGCCCTGCCAGCGGCATATAAGCTAAAAAATTGTCTAAGGAAAGCTGCCCTTCGAGTTCCGCCGTCATTACCTCCGCTTTCATTCTGTCAGGAATAAGTTCTTGTTGTCTCCTTATCTCCCTTGCGACATTAACCTTTGCTGCCCCTATTTCAAGCTTTCCTGTCCGGTCGTTTAGCGTTACCAGTATGCGTACGTCATTTATAAGTTCTTGGGGTTCTCTATCTTGTTGTCCTTGAACGCGTTCTGCAAGTTCCTCCCTAGGGCGTATGGAAGTTATATATTCCATCACCAGCATTTTCTTGACACTCTCGCTCGTAAGGGCTCCGAGTATAATATTTTTTGCAGTTTCAATATCTCCTTCACTGCTTATAATGCAGGAAATCCTTCTTCGCGATTGGTCACTTGGCTGGAGATAAAATTTTTCGCCCGCCTTGACTCTGTTTCTCAAACTTTCCGGCCCTTCTTCAAATACTTTTTCTATTTTATCTCCTAAAATATCAAAGTCTGACACAAGAAATGTTCCGATGATCTTTTTTGTGGGAATACCTATTTTTCCAGCCAGCATCACCTGCTCTTCTTTGTCATCTTGAAAGTTTACCATCTTTCTATTCGCCTCGAGCGGCAGGTCCACATTCTCAATATCTCTTACCGCTATATCATGCAGGTTGAATAGATAATGAACTTCGGCGGGTCTTGCAAATTTTTCGCTTTTAAACGTGCCGAAACTCTCCGGTAATTCTTCATCGCTCTTTACGGCACCGCCTGTTATATAAATTCTTTTATTATATATTTTGACATCTCTCGGTCTGGCAAGAATAATATTAGCTTTTTCGTTGTAGCGGCGCTTAAGATGGTACCAGCTATCTGCTATTGCGCATCTTTCTTCATATGTGATTTTTGTCGTCAAGATTACTATGTTTGGATTGGTGTATATAAGCCTATTTAGCCGCATCTGTTTTTCGAATCGTGATATTTCCTGCCATAACCATCCCGCTAAGACGTTGAGCCTTTCCCGAAACTTGCGAAACCAAGTAAATTTGCCTGACAGCGCCAGCGTAAAAATTCCGGATCTTAAAAACATATTGATTGTCGCAACCCATCCCGGTACCCGTGCTCCGCCCGCATCGCCTCTAACCTCCTCCGACCCGGGATCGGGGGTGGTTTTTTTAAGCTCGGCGATGTGTTTTTCCGCTTCTCCGAAAGCCGCCTCCATTCGTAAGATGCATTCTTTGAAAAGGAACCGGTTATAAGAAGCTTTTTCGTTTTCTACGAATACGAGCTTTACGAAATGCTCTTTCCTCTCAGACCATGGTATGGGGTCATCCCGTGTACCTCTATGAGTAGCTTTCTTCGCTTGCTCGTAAAAGTCTTTTTCGGACATATCTTTTAACAGGGCAAAATGCTTTTTAAACGATTCCGAAGCTTCCAATATTTCTTTGACATATGTCTCCTGCTCTTTTCTTGACTTTTCCCTGCGAAGCATTAGCGGTAAATTGACCAGAGGGGTTAGATTTTCGCATATTACCGGAAGTAAAATAAAAAGATTATATAGCGAAGCCGGTTTAAAAACGCGCTTGCCTTCATAGTCGATATAAAAAACTGCGATATTCGCTAAATGACGGCCGATAAATTTGGTCAACGTATCTATGTAACGCGAATATTCGACTATTCCGGTATAGCAATCTATCTTTTCTGTTATTTTTGGATCCGGCGGCAAATCGGCTAACCATTTCCTGTGAAGTTTGTCCGGCAATTCAAGCTCTTTCGGTTTTTGCTGCGCGATGGTAGTTTTTATATGTCCTGCGAGCGGTGCCTTTTTCTCTCCTTCCGCCTTGTCTTTTATACCCGGTTTTCGAAGGGAAGCATTTCCAGCGGGGTCTATGACCGCTTCATATAAGCGACAACCGCGTCGTGAAGTTGTGGAACAAGGTACAATCCAATTCTCACCTTCTCTATATTTGCCTGTTTTTTTCTTCCCGTCCTCATCGGGCGGGCTAAAGTCCATCTCAAGGTCTACTCCCGCCACAGTGGGAGTAAGGCGGTAGTTAAACTCTTCCAGAGGGATTTTAAAATCAGGAAGGTCGAGACAGCTCATAAGGTAGTTAAGCGTAACCTCGAGAATTTTCTCATCAGTCCGGGGTATAAACATGGACGGGACCTGTAGCGTGTTACGGCGGAAATAATCGGGCTTCCCTATCTCCGGATCGGCCCACAGGATGTTCTCAAAAATAAACGTTACCACAAGGATAACGCATATTGTTTTGAATATTATATTTCTTTTAAGCATATCTTTTTTAAAGTGTTAAACTACCGGGCAAAAAAATATCATCGTGATGATAACTGCATTATATTACCCCGGGTAATATCAAGAATATATCATAATTGCCAATATCAAGTGTCACAGTAGTGTAATACATATTTAACTTTTTTATTTTTAACGTCGCAACCACTTCCGCCTACGCGGTGGCTCTGCAGAGCCACCGCGTAGGCGGACTAAGGTTAGTTCAGCTAAATACTTGTAGATTGCTGTCTCTTATGATATATTATGTCTTGCGATGAAATTTATTTTTAAAATATCACGGCCGCTGATAGTACTATTGTTTTCATCCCTTTTATTTTTCGGTTGCGCCTACCACGCCGAGATGTTAAAGATACCTGATGTATCGCTTTATAACGAGACGGTTTTTTTTAACAATGTGCAGTATGTGTCACTCCTGAAATTCTGCGATTACTACAATTTAAGCTGGGACTGGGATTTGGTTTCGCAGAGAATAGAGGTTACGGCCCCTTGGGTGGCGAAGACCAGTCTGGTATTAAGGCCGGGCTCAAATTTCGCGCTTATAAACGGAAGGGGCATGGAGTTCGACTATCCGATAGAATATAAAGACGGCGCCGCTTACATACCTGTCAAGACGGCCATATTCGTAACCGAAGACGTGCTGAGGTTAAAAGAGAAACCGGTTTTCATCACGAAAAAGCATCGCATAGAGACTGTCGTTATAGACCCGGGTCATGGAGGCAAAGACCCCGGCGCTATAAGCAGATACGGAACCAGAGAAAAAGATGTCGTTCTGGATATATCAAAAAGAATAAAAAAGTATCTTGAAAAGCAGGGCATTAATGTCATCATGACAAGGGAAAACGATACGTTTATCCCGCTTTATGACAGGGCCGAAATCGCAAACAAAAGAAACGCCAATTTCTTCGTCAGCATACACGCCAACGCCTCCAGGCATTCGCGCGCCAAGGGAGTGGAAGTATTTTATCTTTCGGACGCCACCGACGACAGCGCACGCGTACTGGCGGCTATCGAAAACGCGTCTTTTAAATTTGAAAAGGAGGAGCTTGTCCAGGATAAAAAACTGTCAACGATAGCGACGCTCATGGACATGAAGATGAACGAGAACAGAAGGCAATCCAAGGAACTGGCCTATTATATGTGCAATATAATTTCCGACAACCTCTGCGTAAAAAAAAGAGGGGTAAAAGGAGCGGGTTTCGCGGTGCTTAAAAGGGCCCAGATGCCGGCCGTGCTCATAGAGGTCGGCTTTCTTACCAACAGAAGAGAAGAGTCTAATTTGAATAATAGCGCTTACAAGGAAAAGGCCGCGGAAGCTATTTCGCAGTCTATACTGGCTTACAAAAAAGAGTATGAGCGCACAAACGGCTTTTCGGAGTAACGGAAGACTTTTTATGATGATTACACGGATTTTAGGATGATTGCAGAGATTATTACAGTAATCCCCTGCGGGGAGGGAACTTTAGGTTAGGAAAGTTCCTCTCGCTGCAGTCTATCCTTAATCACTGTAATCTTACAGAGATCTTTGCAATCTTTAGTAAAAATTGTTTTTTATTTCGGGGGTTCCCGCAACAAAACAAAATATGGACAGAAGGCCGATAGGAATATTTGATTCGGGGGTGGGAGGGTTAACCGTCGTGGACAAGCTTCTGCGCCATCTCCCGGAAGAAAACATAATATATTTCGGTGACACAGCAAGAGTTCCTTACGGAAATAAATCAAAAGGGACCGTTACCCGTTTCTCCAAGGAAATCGTGACTTTCCTTTTAAAGTTCAGGGTAAAACTTATAATCATAGCCTGCAATACCGCTTCCAGCTTGAGCCTGGAGACGCTAAAACGTTCTTTTAAAGTGCCTTTTATAGGCGTAATCGATCCCGGAGTGGAAGAAGCGCTTGAGGTAACGGGGACCGGCCGTATAGGGATAATAGGAACGGAGGCAACCGTCTCGAGTGAAGCGTATAAGACTAAGATTCTTTCTGTGGATAAAAATTCTTTTGTCCTCCAGAAAAGTTGCCCGCTCCTTGTTCCCCTCGTAGAAAACGGATGGCTGTCAAACAAGATAGCCTACGGGATAGTAAAAGAGTACCTATCCCCTCTTCTGAAAAAAAATATCGATACTCTGATTCTCGGATGCACGCATTACCCGCTGCTTAAAAATACCATAAAGAAATTTGTCGGGAAAGGCGTGAAGCTTGTGGACTCCTCGACTGCCGCGGCAAAATATACATACCGCATTCTTGATAAAAAAGGGTTGCTTGCAAGAAACATGAAGCCATATGTAAAGTTTTTCGCAAGTGATGATACTAAAAAATTCAAAAAAACGGCTCGTATATTCTTAAAAAGAAAAATAGATGTGAAAAAAATAATTTTTTAAAAACGACGGGGGCGCTCCGTAAAAAATGGAAAGCTTTAAATGAGAAAAATCGACGTAACAAAAGTAAGCGACGCTATTTCACGTCTATGTATAAAAGCAAATCTAAATCTGCGTAGCGACATAGAGCGCGCCCTTCGTAGGGCTTTAAAAAAAGAAGTTAAACCCCTTGCGAAGCGTATTTTGAGAGTCCTCCTCGAAAACGCGAAAATAGCCGAACGCGACAGGCGGCCGCTCTGCCAGGATACAGGGATAGTATCGGTTTATCTGAGGGTGGGGCAAAATATACAATTCGTGGGCGGTGAGTTGAAAAAAGCTGTTGAGAGAGGGGTTAGAAAAGGCTATGAAAAAGGTATTTTAAGAAAATCCGTCGTAAAAAGCCCTCTTATAAGAATAAATACGTCCACAAATACGCCTCCTGTTATTTACACCGACATAGTTAGGGGCGATAGACTCAAAATAACGGTTGTCCCCAAAGGTTTCGGAAGTGAGAATAAAAGCGCCATTAAGATGTTTGGTCCTACCGCCACCGAAAAAGATATAGCCTCTTTTATCGTGGATGTGGTGAAAAAAGCCGGCCCTGACGCGTGTCCGCCTTATATACTCGGTATAGGCATAGGCGGAACGTTCGACAAGGCGGCTTCGCTGGCAAAAAAAGCGCTTCTTGTGCCTCTCGACCGACATAATATAAAAAAACATTTGCGGAATTTGGAAAAAATTATTCTTAAAGAGGCAAACGCGCTTGGCATAGGTCCGCTTGGGCTGGGCGGCAAAACAACGTGCCTTGGCGCAAACATCCTGGAATACCCCACGCATATAGCGGGCCTGCCGGTTGCCGTAAATGTCGGGTGCCATATAACCAGGAATGCAAGCTGTATTGTATAGCTTAGGATTATGAAAAAAATAGTATCTCCCATAACTAAGTCGGGCCTATCAAAATTAAAATGCGGGGAAGAAGTGCTTTTTACGGGAACGGTTTACACGGCGCGTGACGCCGCACATAAAAAATTGACGGAACTCATAGCCAAAGGTAAAAAGACGCCGTTTGACTTGAAAAACACAATAATATACTACGCCGGCCCCACGCCACAGCGTCCCGACGGCACCTTTGGGTCCTGCGGCCCAACTACAGCCTCGCGCATGGACAAATTTACCCCTCCTTTACTGGCAAAGGGATTGGCCGCCATGATAGGCAAAGGAAAACGCAGCGTAGAGGTGGCCGGATATATCAAAAAATATGGGGCTGTGTATTTTCTTGCTGCCGGCGGAGCCGGCGCCTATCTGGCCAAAAAGATAGTTTCGGCAACGCTTCTGGCTTTCGGCGAATTGGGACCCGAGGCCATATACAGGCTGAAGGTGGAAAACTTTCCTTTGATAGTCGGCATAGACAGTTCGGGAAATGACGTATATCAATAGAGCGATATACGCGTTTTTAATGTTTTTTCACAATAAATTGAGGAGCGCTTAAAAATGAGTATGAAAGAAAGAGGCTGCAAAGAATTACGAAAAATAAAAATCACTCCGGGATTCATGAAATTCGCCGAGGGGTCGTGCCTTTTTGAAACGGGTAATACAAAAGTCGTGTGCACCGCGTCCGTTGAAGACGGCGTCCCGAGCTTCTTAAAAGGTAAGGGTGTCGGTTGGGTTACTGCTGAGTACGGGATGCTTCCACGCTCTTGCAAAACGAGAACAATAAGGGAGGCTTCGAGAGGAAAGCTGGGTGGCAGAACACAGGAAATACAGCGCCTGATAGGCCGCTCATTGCGGGCGGTGGTTGACCAGGTCAAGCTTGGCGAAAGGACTTTATGGATGGATGCCGACGTAATACAGGCGGATGGGGGTACGCGCTGCGCAAGTATAACGGGATGCTTTGTAGCGCTTGCTTTAGCTCTGCAAAAACTGAAAAATGAAAATATTATAGATACCCTGCCGATATCGGATTACGTAGCCGCGGTAAGCGTTGGGATCGTAGACGGCGCAGAAAAGATAGATTTAACCTACAAGGAGGATTCCTGCGCCAGCGTCGACATGAATGTCGTTATGACAGGGGGCGGCAAGCTCATAGAAATACAGGGAACGGCTGAACGCCAACCGTTTTCCGTAAAACAGCTTAACAGCCTTGTAGGTCTCGCGCAAAAAGGGCTAAAAAAAATATTTGCTTTTCAGAAAGCGGTAATAAAACTGTAGCTCACCGGGTAAAGCGACATGAAAAAGAAAATTGTAATATCCACGACGAATAGGAACAAAAAGAGGGAAATCGAAAAGCTCCTAAACGATATGGATCTGGAGGTACTTGCCTTAAGCGACTTAAAAATGCATATACCGCATGTAATCGAAGACGGAAAAACTTTCAGGCAAAACGCCATAAAGAAAGCGCTTACGTTTTCCAGATATATAAACGAAACTATTCTTGCGGATGATTCGGGTCTTATGGTTGAGGCGCTCGGCGGGAAACCTGGTATACGTTCTTCCAGGTTCGCGCGGGCAAAAGCGACCGATAAGGAGAATAACGCAAAATTGCTGCAGCTTATGAAAAATGTACCCCACGGCAAAAGACAGGCTACGTTTGCCTGCGTAATAGCAATCGCCAAAAACGGCGCTCTATTGGGAACCTCCGAAGGATTGTGCCGCGGAACTATCGGTTTCGAATTAAAAGGCAAAAGCGGTTTCGGTTATGACCCCATCTTTACTCCCAAAGGATATAAACATACTTTCGCGGAGTTTAAACCGTCTTTTAAAAACAGAATAAGCCACAGAGCGGAAGCGCTCAAGAAAGCTAAATTAATCATTCAAAAATACCTTTAAGGGCCTTGTTAAGGTTTCCCTTCAATATATCCTGCAACCCTCCCAGGTATTCAAATTTCCATTTAGGTTTAGCGACAGTCCCCGTAAGGCGGGCTTTACTTATCATCCTCCCGAACTGCATTATCATATTCTGCAGATTCGCGCGCCAATCTTCGGATTTGCCCCCTTCGGGTTCTATAAATTTGTTTTCGACGTCGAAGTTCAGGCTTCCGTCAAAACCAAGATAACCTGCGGCGCTTATAGCTATCATGTCGTCTTTAAGCATAATATTATCAGACGTTATCTTCCCGTCTGATATAAGAAAATCCGCCGACGCCTTTGTTATGTCGAGCCTGTTCAATTCCGGTAACATGCCGCGTAGATAACCGTAAATATTGCCTACGAGCGGCGTAAGTAGCGGCATCGGACCGAGATTCCCGTCTTTTATGTACAGCCGTCCAGCCCCTCGCATTGAGTCAATGTTTTTATAGTTTCCCCCTGCGTCCAGCTCGGAAGAGAGAAATCCCTTTATGCCCTTGCCTTTTAATTCCGTGTCTTCGAGAAGCGCGGCTATGTTTACGTTGCTTAATTTACAGTTCACATGATAAGGAACTCCTTTGTCCGTAATATCGGCCGTTGCGGATAAAACCAGAACGCCCCCGTAAGGATAGGAGTTAACCAGTGGAATGGACAGCTTACCGTCCTTTAAGCGCATGTCCATGCTGAAATTATCAAATTTATAATTCCTGATTTTCAGGTATTCCGAGCTGCTTTTCACGCCGATCTCGCATAAAAATGCGTGCTTTACGTTACCACTGAAATATAAAGAACTTTTAAATATCCCTTCAAGGTCCAGCGATTTCAGCTTTTCGCCGGTTTCGCCGGATATTAAAGCGGTTACATCTTTGGAATCTAGGCTTGCGTTTCCATACAGCGATAGAAGCGGTTCGCCTTTTAAATATTTAAACTCGCCCGTCAGATCAAACGTTGAAAGAGATAAATTACCTTTGCAGGAAGTAATCTTATATACTTCCTCTTTCTTATCAGCTTTTAGCATTACGGCAAACGTCTGCGAGTCAATTTTGAGGTCAAGCGATAAATCACCGTACGGATCCATAATTTCCAAATTCAGGACGCACGGTTCGCCGTTAAATATGAAATTTACTCCGGAGGATTTTATGGTTTTCCGGTCTATGCTGACGTTACCCTCAATTTTTCTTATGTCAAAAAAATTACTTTTTACGGAAAGGCCGCTAATCCATACATCATTTATAGAGTCTAACATACTGCGCCGAATATCCGATTTTTCGGGTAGTTTTAACGAAAATCCAAAATTTCCGTTTAGTCTTGCGTCGCCCATTTTAAGCCCTTCCAGGCCCAGAGATAAATACAGCACCCGGCTTTTTAAAAACTTGATAACCGGGAATTTAGCGTAAATATGCTCTGCATGAAACAGGCTTTTTACCCGTGTTTTGTTTTCGTAAACGGTAACATCCGCAAAACTTATGCCTTTAAGCGGTGTATAGCCTATCTTTTCTATCTTTAAGCCTTTTCCCGTAGAATTTTCCAGTCTTTCTGTTAAGAAAAATTTAAATTTTTTTAGAAATACTTCTTTCCCCGCGTAAACAGATATGACCACCATGAATCCAAGTAACGCCACGAAGATAAAGATTCCTTTTCTGGATATTTTCATGATTCCTCTCGACATTTTGTGTGTTTCACACCACTTTACCGGTATTATTATAATGCAAAGAAACCGCTATTTCAATCCTATTTAACTGCCGGAAAAATAAGCGGAAGTGTTTTCATAGATAACCCTCATGGGTTTTGATATTTCATACGAGATATTTGTAGGGTTTGCATATTATTTTTGGGGATAACCCTTGCATTTTATTATCCCATGTGTTACACTTTAGGAAATAAGTTTATTTTCTATTAACCGGTGGGCTTTATAATAATAACGTCCCTAATTTTGGAATAAATATCGGGGGCATGATAAATATGATAAGCAAAAAAAGTTTACCTCTTGTAATACTAACCCCTATAGCGGTTTTCTGCGTGTTCGTATTTTTATCCACCTTTTTCCAGCTGCGCAAAGTGGAGGCAAAACTGGGCATGGAAAAGGCGAGATTCATAAAAGAAAAAATGGATCTTGAAGACGAGATAGCCTCCGTACAGCAGAGTTTCTTTCAAAAATCAGAAGAACTCTCCAAGCTTTCTGTCGAATATGATAAATTGAAAGGGGAAATGCGTGTCAAGATAACGCAATTGGAGAAAGATAATTCCGACCTGGCGGATAAGCTTAAAAAGTCGGAGAGCATATCGCTGGTTGACAGGATACGAGAAGCTTTAAAACAGGAGACTAACGAAAGTATAAAAAGATATTTAGAAAACGTATTATATAATCTGGTTCTTGTAAAAAGCGGCGAAAGCGTGGAGCTGGAACCGATTGTCGTAAAGAAAAAAAGCGGAGAACTCGGAACCGGGGATAAAATGACAAGCGGTAATGAGCCAGCCTATAGCAAACCGGTAACGGATAAACTTATAACCGAAGGGAAAATAGGTAAAGTCGTAAGCATAGATAGGAGCGATAACCTTATTGTTATCGATTTAGGCCTTAAAGATAATATCGAAGAAGGAGAGAGGTGCCTGATAATCCAGGACAACAAAGAGATCGGTTCGGGAAAAGTTATCGGGTTGCGCTATGGCGTAGCGGCGATCTTTGTCGATGAGTTAAAATATAAAGAAACCATGCGCACCGTAAAAGAAGGGGATAGTGCTATATTTGAAAAATGACAAAAAAACATCTCTTTCGCCTGTTTTCACCCTCGTCACCTTAATACTTTCCGCAATAGGCATACTGCTCGGATTGTTTGTCCTTTCCGCCTATGATAAAAACATGTTTTTCTCCGTTAAAATCAGTTTTGCATACACGTTATTTGCCCTTATCGTTCTTTTTATTCTGACAATGCGGATTTCTAAAAAATTGTTTTTGTTCACGGCGGATATGCTGCGAAAATATGAGAACGTTGAAAGGCTCCTGCTTGACTTACGAGACAACACAAGGACATTCTATAAAGAAAAAAGGAAATCCTCAAGAATATTAAATAACATAACCGTTAAGATAACAGACGAAAATAGTTCTCAAGGTTTTGCCACAATTTTAAACGGGGGTGAAACGGGGGCCTTGCTAAGAACGTCCCATAAATTCAAACTGGGCGAGCTGGCAACCTTAAGCATTTACCTGCCTCTATTCCCTCAACCAATAACCATAAAGGTTAAAATCGCAAGGGTCGCGCCTTCTTCGGAGAAAGCTTCCGGTGATTTTGACGTAGGCGTAGAATTTTTAAAAATAGAACGTCCGGATAAAGAAAAATTATTAGAGACACTCCGGTTGCTGGGGGACAATACAGCCGGAACGGGTTAAAAAAGGAGGGGTAAAATATGAAAAATTTAGCCGTAATGTGCGTAGTATTGGCCGTAATAACATTCGCGGCCGCGATAGTGGAAAAATTAGGCCTTTCCATACTGAAAATGGTAAGCCC
>JAFGLX010000020.1 GCA_016927795.1 Candidatus Omnitrophota bacterium | reverse complement strand
GCGGCGTAGAGCACGCGATATTGCACCTTTTATATTCACGTTTTATAGTAAAGGTTTTACATGATATGGGACTTATAGATTTCGATGAACCGTTTAAGAATCTGTTTACACAAGGCATGATCATAAAAGACGGCGCAAAAATGTCGAAATCCAAAGGAAACGTCGTGAGCCCTGACGAACTGATAAAAAGATACGGCGCCGATACGATAAGATTATACACACTTTTCATAGGCCCACCCGAGAAAGACGCGGAATGGTCTGACCGCGGCGTAGAAGGCGCATACAGATTTCTGGGGCGAGTATGGAGGATGATTGAGCGTGTGATAGACGAGGCCCGCCTTAGGCCGCCTTCGGCGGTCATGACTCGCTCGCCTAGCGGCGAAGCCGCTGGCCTCTCGGCAAAGCCGATGGCAGGCACAGACGATGGGCAAAGGGCGAGTAGCGAAGATAAAAATTTAAAAAGAAAAACCCATCAGACCATAAAAAAGGTTACAGACGATATAGAAAAAGGATTTCATTTTAACACCGCTATAAGCTCCACAATGGAACTCGTAAACGAAATATATGCCGTTATAGATAAAAAGAATGTTTCGCCGGAAATATTGAGTGAGGCCGCAGAGGCCGTTATAGTGCTTTTATCGCCCTTTGTTCCACATATAGCCGAAGAACTTTGGCAAAAATTGGGTAAAACCACCGGTTTATTAAAAGAATGCTGGCCGTCTTTCGATAAAAGCCTGATTATAAACGAGATCATTACTGTGCCAGTTCAGGTAAACGGCAGGCTTCGTTCTAAGGTCGAGATTACCGTCGGCGCGGACGAGGCAGCGCTTAAAGAGAAGGTGCTCTCGGACGGGAAAATAAAAAGCTATTTGGAGGATTTTGAAGTCGTGCGCTGGGTGATTATTCCGGATAAACTCGTCAATATAGTGGTAAAAAAGAAATGATTAAATTTACAAAGGACGAAAAAATAGCCATTCTTTTTTTGTTGGCCGTACTTTTTATAGGTTCGTCCGTTTTTTATTGTAAAAAAACAGATGTCCTACACAAAATGGCGTTAAGCGCTTTTAATCCCACTTCGGGGAGAGAGCCTCTTGCCGCCTGTTTGCCTAATGCAAGCAGGCGGCAGGGCCGAGAGGGCGCCACACCGAATATCACCGCCTTCGGCAAGGTGGATATAAATCGCGCTACAAGGGACGAGCTTGTAAGAATAAAGAACATAGGACCTGTCTTGGCCGGAAGAATTATCTCCTACAGAGAGAAGGAAGGACCTTTCAGCAGAATAGAGGACATAAAACGCGTTAAAGGCATAGGTGAGAAAAAATATGAAAAAATAAAAGATGATATAGCCCTGGAATGAAAAATTTTTACTTATTCCATTCAGCAGCTGCATTCATTACCGGATCGCTTTTTGCCCGCCGCTTTGCCTCAAGTATACCCTTTTACGTTATAGGAATTTTTGTGGCAATACTTTTTTTGCTTCTGGTTCTGTCAATAAGGAAAGACACGGTTTTTTTTATCCTTTTTATCCTTATCGTGTTTTCTCTGGGATTTATGCGGTACAAGGCATTTAACCACACGGACGCGGGCAACATAAAAAACTATTTACAATATCATAAAACGAAAGTTTTTTTAAGCGGAAAAATAGAAAGCGTTTTAGACGAGAGCCGCAATAGCGCGAAGAAAACATTTACTTTAGAAGTACGCTCGATAAGATTTGACGACGAGTGGATAGGGGTAAACGGTTTTGTGCTCGTGAATATATACGGGGAAGCAGGGCATAATTTTGAATACGGGGACATCGTAGTTCTGGAGGGGTTTTTAATGCGGCCGTTTTCTTACGCGGGCAAAAAGACGCGGTTTGATTACAGAAAATATCTGGCGCATAAAAGGATCTACGCCGTTTTGAATGTTAAAAGAGGTTTCTTTGCAAGTAAAATCGCAAGCGACAGTAGCCTTGCGGCAAACGTCTTGAGGGGCATTTATTCAATGCGCGATCTCCTGGCGACCCGCATAGAACGATTTCTGGATCCTCCACATAGCGCGATACTTACCGCTATTTTACTAGGCAAAAGGCAAAAAATCCCTTCTTACATAAAAGACCTTTTTATAAAAACGGGAACTCTTCACATTCTGGCGATAAGCGGGTTGCATATAGGCATTATATACTTTGCGTTAAGGCTTATACTAAGAATATTCCGGACTGGAAATGCCTTATCGGCCATATTGGCTGTTTTATTTTTGGCATTTTTTACGATGTTGACAGGCGCAAGACCGTCAATACTTAGGGCTACCGTCATGTTTTCCATATTTGCTTTAGGCGCGGTTATGAAACGCAAAATCAGCGTTTATAATACGATAGGGCTTTCGTGCCTTGTAATTCTTATAGCTAATCCAAACCAGGTTTTTGGCACGGGTTTTATACTATCTTATACGGCGGTGCTGTCCGTGGTGTATATAACACCCGCTTTTTACAGGCTTTTTTCTCTGGGACCCAAAAGAGGTTTTTCAAAGAAAATAGCAGATAGGTTTAAAAGCTATATTTTAAAATCACTATCGGTTTCCATGGCGGCATGGATAGGGCTTTTGCCTTTGACCGCTCATTATTTTGGGCTATTTTCACCAGTTGTTGTTATAGCCAATATTATTGTTATTCCTCTCTTGGTGCTTATCATGGGTTGCGGTATTTTGTTTATTAGCCTCGGATTTTTGTCGCCTTTCTTGTCAAATATTATAGCCCAGAGCATATGGCCGTTTATTTTAGCGTTAATATTCACGGTCAGTACACTGAAGAAAATTCCGTTGAGTTATGTCGAGATGAACCCACCAGGGACATACGCGATTCTTTTATATTATGTAATGCTTTTTATAGCCGTACATATGGTTACAGGCAAAAAAACTAACTTTTTATTCTTCAACCCTACCGAATTATCGAATCCCCGGGCTTAAAGTCGGGGATAAGAGGAGTTACGGGAGAGGGAGAGAGCCCCGGCCCGGCCGGGACCCCACTTCAGGCTAGATCTCTGAAAGAAAAAGGAATCTTTACTACAGGAAAGCATGCGCCCCATTATTACATAACTTTTACCTTTGCTAACCTTGACACGGGGTTCTTAATGTGCTACACTACGTATAAATGAGCCTTCATTTTGTTTCGGCAGTATATTAGCGGCAGTAGCTTACTAAAATTTTTAAAAAAGGATAAAATATGCCGAAGGATGTCGAGAAAAGAAAATACCCTCGTATGGGAATTAGGTTCCCGCTTAAATATAAAAATTTGAATAGTATCGGTGAAGAATTCAGGGGAACAATTTCCAAAAATATAAGCGAGGGGGGCGTGAGATTCAGGAGCGACAGATTTATATCTTTGGCTTGCCGGCTTATAGTGGAATTTAACATCCCCGCAATTCAAAAGCCCATAAGGGCTATTTCAAAAATCGCCTGGATAAAAAAGCTTCCCGTGGGCGATGATTATGAAGTGGGGAACCAATTTTTAGAAATAACCAGGCAAGACAAGGAGATAATACGCAGTTACATAAACCAGCAACTCGAAAACCCGTCTATTTAATCCCCTCCGCAGAAATCCCCGTGACCCTTGCCGAAGAAGACAAGTAGGGCGGGACGAGGTCGAGAGGGAATTCCGCTGACATATCTTACGGAAAGACCGCCAAAAGTCCACAATTGAGCTGTTTTTATACCGCATAGAATCTAAATCAGCCAGTATTCATTCTGCGCTTTCTAACAATGTTGACAAGGGGAAATTACTGTGATATAGTTAAACTCTAAATCAGCTTATGAAAAAGAACCTTTCTATACTATTTGCGGTATTTTTTTGCCTTATGTTCACCGTAGAGGCGCAGGCATTTTGGGTATGGTTTCCGAAGACGAAAAAGCTTATTAACCCAAAATACATGCCAAAGGATACCCCGGAAGAACAGTTTAAGTACGCGATGAAGTTATTTAAGGCAAAAAACTATACACAGGCGGCCGAACACTTTAATCTGCTCGTTTCGTATTTTAAAGAGTCAGACTTGGCCCCGGAAGCGCAGTATTACGCCGGGCGCTCGTACGAAAAAGCCGGTAAATACTATCCGGCCTTTACTGCATATCAGAATGCAATAAGTAACTACCCGCTTTCAAAAAGAATCGATGAGATTATCGAAAGAGAGTATAATTTGGGCATGGAATTGTACAAGAAGCATAGCGGTAAACTCATGGGCAAGGAAATCATGACGGATCTTGACAGGGCAATAGAAATATTTCAGAAAGTAAGGGATAACGCGCCATTCGGCGAGTATGGCGATAAGGCCCAATTTATGATAGGCCAATGCTACAAAAAGGCCGAGCAGTATAAGGAAGCCACCGAAGCTTTTCAGAAATTGACCGACGAATATCCGCAGAGCGAACTTGTGGACAAAGCCAAGTATGAAGTGGCGCAATGCACGTATCTGGCAAGCTTAAAGCCCGATTATGACCAGGAATTCACGGACGAAGCCATAAAAGAGTTTAAAACAATGGTAAAAGAAGATAGCAGTTTTACTTTGTCTAAAGAGGCGGAAAAGACTATTTCGAGACTGGAGGACAAGAAAGCGGAAAGCCTTTTTAAAACAGCAAAATTTTATGAACAACAAAAACATTACACGAGCGCTGCTATATACTATAAGGAAGTACTGAAAAACTATCCCTTAAGTTCATTCAGCGATTTGGCCAGGCAGAGATTGATTGAGATAGAGATTTTGCTGAAGAACAGCGGTGCAAAGGGTGCCTTCAGCAAAGCCAGCAAAAACAAAAAATGGATTTTCTTCTGATAAAAAATATGAAAACCAGAAAACTGCTTTTTACAGCGTTCATTTTAACTGCCTTATACGGTTGCGGCTATACGACAGGCGCGCTTATGCCTTCAGGAGAGACCTCTATTTACGTTGATAATTTCGTTAATAAGATAGACGTAACGCGGGAGGTCTCAAACGAAAAAGCCTATTATTCCTATATACCGGCCATAGAGTCGGATATACGCCGCAGGGTAATAGACAGATTTATCCTTGATGGAAATTACCAGATAAAAAATCCCGATGAAGCGCATTTTATGTTGAAAGGACAGCTTGTCGAATTCAGGAGAGACCCGCTACGCTATGACGCAAACGACAATGTTATAGAATACAGGATAACAGTTGTCGTGAATGTAGAACTCTATAATCTGAAAGAAAATAAGCTTATTTGGAAAGAAGCTAATTTTGGGGGAGAAAGTACCTACCGCACAACAGGTCAATTCGCAATGTCGGAAAACAAAGCCGTCGACCAGTCCATTAATGACCTGGCCCGCCGTATCGTGGAGCGTACTGTCGAGAACTGGTAGCGTTTAATGAATTATTTGTGCATAGGCCGGGATGAGTATCTCAAGAAGCGGTTTATCGACAGATTCAGGAAGTCCGTTCCCGGCGAAAAAGCGGATTTTCAGGCGGATTTTGAAATCTTCAGGGCCGGGGAATCCAAAATCACGGATATCCTGGATTCCTTTAATACCCAGCCTTTTCTATCCAATCATAAAATATTAGTGGTTAAAGACGTTGACGAATTCTCATCCGGCGACAAAGACTCCATTTTGAAGGCGCTAAAGTCTCCGTGTAAGTCGGCTACTATGATTCTTCTTAGTTCTGCAGCCCATACTAACGGTTTTTTACGCGAGATTTCGGAATTAACCAAAGTCATAAAATGCGACATACCCAGGGCAGGCGAACTCGCTAGCTGGGTAAAGAAGGAGTTCAACGCGCGCGGGAAAAATATATCCATAACACTGGCAAATCTTATATGCGAGTTTTCCGGGAATGATTTATTACGGCTGGAGAACGAAATAGAGAAGATAGTCGCGTTTATGGGCGATAGAGAAACTGTAGACGGTAAAGACATAAAAACCGTCGCAGGCGTTACAAGTTTTGAGAAAAGTTTTGAACTCGTCGATTTTGTGCTCGATAAAAGGCTGGATAAGGTTTTGCCGTTTATCGAGGGCCTTCTTACCAGGGAAAAGCCGCACAGGATATTAAGCCTCCTGGCATGGCAGTTCAGGACGTTTATAAGGCTAAAAAGCGTGCGTAAAAATGCCTCTATGGAGGAAATCGCGCGCGCCGCAGGTGTTAATACCTATTTTGCCAAAAGAATGGCGGAAAGGGCAAAGCGTTTTGACAGATTAGTCCTGGAGAGCAATCTTGAGACAATTCTTGAGGCAGATGTGAATATAAAAAGTGGCTTGCTACCCGAACGTGTCGCCCTGGAACACGCGCTTACAGATCTGTGCAGGAAGCGGTAAAACCACAGTTGTTATTTTTTGCCGCCTGCGGTATGCAATTTTTTTGAAAGACGGGATATCTTTCTCGAAACAGTGTTTTTATGGATCACACCCTTGGCCGCCGCCTTGTCAAATCTGGAAAAAATTTTCTGCAGAGCGTCTTTGGCCTGGTCAAATTTCTTTTGCGATAATAAGGAATTGAAACTTTTTATTAACGTTTTTATTTCGGTCTTGAGCCCGGCGTTGCTTGCATGGCGCCTTTTTGACTTTCTTAATTCCTTATAAGCCGATCTTTTTTGTGGCATTGGTTATCCTTTATATTAACACGGATTTTCACAGATTTAAAACACGGGTTCACACGGATTATCCGTGTGAACCCGTCCAAAATCCGTGTAAATCAGTGTTTAATGTAACACAGGAGTTTAGATTTGTCAAATAAAAGATTGATTAAATCAACGGGTCTTATAGGTTTTGCGACATTCTTAAGCAGAGTACTCGGGTTCGCCAGGGACGTTTTGACAGCACGCCTGTTCGGTACCACTGTTTTTGCCGAAACTTTCGTAGTTGCTTTCAGGATACCGAATTTATTGAGGGACCTTGTCGGAGAGGGCGCCGCCAACGCGGCGTTTGTACCGGTTCTCACCGAATACCATACTAACCATACGGAACGGGACTTCTGGATGCTGGCAAGGGACCTTTTGTATGCGCTCTCACTTATTCTTATCGCGATTTCGGCGCTCGGGATTTTAGCGACACCGCTTATGGTAAAGCTGATCGCCCCCGGCTTTTGCGAGGACCCGCATAAACTCGCTCTTACGATAAGCCTTACCCGTTTTATATTCCCTTTCGTCTTTTTAATAGGCCTTGTGGCATACGGCACGGCTATACTGAATTCGCTTAACCATTTTACCGCACCGGCGCTTTGTCCGGCATTGCTTAATATAGCAATGATATTTTTTCTGGTGTATGTGTGCCCCAAAATGGGCATTAATGGGCTCGCTTTTTCAATTCTGGTGGGCGGTGTGTTTCAAGTAGCGGCAATATGGCCTGTTCTTCACAAAAAGGGATTGCGTTTAAATTTTCTAAATCATCGCGAATCAGCTACCGTAGTGCGCAGACCGTCTCTGACTCACCCCGTAATAAGGAAAATATGGAAGCTTTTGGTGCCGCGTTTTTTCGGTTCGGCTGTCTACCAGCTTAGCGTGATAGTAGACAATATTTTTTCCACTTTTTACTGGATTGTAGGCGCGGGAGCGCCGGCGGCGCTCTGGTACTCGTACAGGCTTTTCCATCTTCCGCTCGCGATATTCGGCATAGCGCTTGCTACAGCCGCTCTTCCGAAGATGAGCCAGGAGGTTGCGCGTAGGGATTTCAGCGCCCTTAAAACCACAATCAGATTTTCGATAAAAAGCATATTTTTTGTTTTAATTCCCGCGGGTATAGGGTTAGCGACGCTTGGAAAGCCCGCCATAAGGATACTTTTTGAAAGAGGGGAGTTTACGCCTTATTCCACCTCTATTACCTACAGCGCCCTCCTTTTTTATTCATTCGGGCTTTTTGCCTGCGGAGGGATAAAAATACTGGTTAACACGTTCTTTTCCTTGGGTGACACAAGGACGCCAGTTAAAACCGCAAGCATATCGCTTATCATTAATATAGTGCTGAACTATATTTTGATGTGGCCGTTAAAAATAGGCGGATTGGCGCTGGCGACCTCAATATCCGCTACGTCGAATTTTTTAATGCTATACATACTACTTGCCAAAAAAATAGGCGACATAGGTACACCCGCCATATTGCTTTCTTCGGTCCGTATCGTAGCAGCCGGAACAGTCATGGGGTTCTTTTCGTATTTTGCCGGTATTTTTCTGGAAGGTATGGATAAAGGGATTATAATGAACATAATCGGCCTTACGTTTATAATAGTATTGAGCGCAGCCGTATACGTTATAGCCGGTGCAGCTTTAGGTATAGAGGAAATAAAGGCGTTCCTCGCATGGATATCAAGAAAAAATTAAATAACATACCGAACTCGCCCGGGGTATATCTCTTTTTCGGCAGAAAAAGGGAAACTTTATACATAGGGAAAGCCTCAAACCTAAGAAAAAGGGTATCGAGCTATTTCCAGAAAAAGCGCCTCAATTTGCGGATGTCCTCTATGGTTCCGCAGATAGAAGACATAGATTACATAGAGACAAAAACCAGCGCAGAGGCTCTGATTTATGAGGCAGGCCTCATAAAAGAAAAAAAACCTAAATATAACGTAGAGTTGAAAGACGACAAGTCCTACCCTTTTCTCAAGCTGACGGTTAAAGAAAAATATCCGCGCTTATTTATCTACAGGGGCAAACCGGACGACGACTCGATTTATTACGGCCCCTACACGGACGTGAAGCTTTTGAAAAAATCACTTGCTGTAATAAGAAATATTTTTCGCATGAGATCATGCAGGAACTTACCAAAAAAGGCCTGTCTTAAAGCGTACATAAGAGGATGTGTCGCCCCGTGTGACGGCAGCATAAGCGAAGCAGAATACAGAAAAATAGTTGATGAGGTTAAGCTTTTTCTGGAAGGCAAAAGAGAGGCTCTTATCGACAGGCTTTCCCGCCAGATGCGGGAAGCTTCAGAAAAAACGAATTACGAGAAAGCAATCTCCTTACGCGACAAAATAGAGGCGCTAAGCGCGATGTGGAAAGGCCGGAAACCGCCGCCGCCACTTCAGAGGGAAACGGTGGAGCTTAAGAAAGTCCTGGGCCTTGACTTGCTGCCGGTTCGCATAGAGGCCTTCGACATATCTAACATACACGGAGCGGCGCCGGTAGGCTCTATGGTAAGCTTTTTTAACGGAAAACCGCAAAAAGACGAATATAGAAGGTTCAGGATAAAAGGAGTGTCTGGTATAGACGATTACGCGATGACAAGAGAGGTCATAAGGAGACGATACGAACGGGTTTTGAAAGAAAAAAAACCTCTTCCGGATGTTATACTTATAGACGGCGGCAAGGGGCATTTGAACGCGGTCAAAAGAGAGCTTGATAATATAAAAGGCCTGCCGAAAATGAATGTAATATGTATAGCAAAAGGGGAAGAACGTGTTTATGCCGAAAATAAAAAAAGGCCGCTCAGGATTCCCGCTTCTTCTCCGGCGCTTAAACTTATTATGCGAATAAGGGACGAGACGCACAGGTTTGCAATATCGTATCACAAGTTTCTACGGGCCAAAGACGCTTTGCATTCTTTTTTAGACGACATTGAAGGAATAGGCGAGAAAAGAAAAAAGGCTATTATAAGCTGTTTTGGGTCCGTAGAGCGCCTTAAAGACGCGACCCTGGAGAGTGTTATGCAAATCAAAGGAATTGACGAGAAAACGGCGCGCAAAATTTTGGAGTATTTTTCCGCTTACAAAAAAAATCGAAACACCGCTTACGCTAAATGAAATACCGCGCTAAACGAGAAAAAAGCATAAAAATAACACCTTTTCAGGAAAAAGTTTATAAGGCAGTGCGTCTAATACCCAGGGGCCAGGTACGTTCTTATAAGTGGGTTGCCAAAAAAATAAATTCTCCGAAAGCATACCGTGCCGTAGGCACCGCACTCAAAAAAAACCCTTACATTGGTATTGTACCCTGCCACAGGGTCGTAAAGAGTGATGGCTCCCTGGGCGGGTTTTTCAGCGGTAAACATATGAAAAAGGAGCTCTTAAAGTCCGAGGGGGTTGACGTTATATGATTCATCCAGTATAATGCTCTATGCAGGCTTAAGTATTTAAACCGGGAACTTGAGGTTACTTTAAGGCGACAGACACTGGAAATAACGTGATTCGGGATTAGAGAGAAGAAATGATGTTAGAAGAGATAAAAAAAGATCTGGAAAATTTAGGAAAGAGGCTTAGCACCTTAGGGGGTTATCTTTGACTTGGAAGGAAACAGACGCAGAATAAAGGAATTAGAAACAAAGATTTCGAGCGAGGACTTCTGGAAGAGCAGTAAAGAGGAAAAAGACCCTATCCTTAAGGAGCTAAAGCGTTTAAAACAGTCTACCGAACCCTTTCTTGCGCTATCCTACGAATTCAACGAAATAAAAGAGCTTACAGGTATTATTGAGGAAGATGACACATCCTCATTGTCTCACCTTACGGACGAATTGCTGAACTTGAAAAACAAAGTAGACGAATTTGAATTCAAATGTCTTATGGATAAAGAGGAGGATGTGTTAAATGCCATAATAAGTATTAACGCCGGAGCGGGCGGAACGGAATCATGTGACTGGGTAGGGATGTTATTCAGGATGTATAATAAATGGGCGGATAAGAGAAGATATGCTACGGAGAGGATCGACTATCTTGCGGGTGAGGAAGCCGGCATAAAAAATGTGACCTTCATAATAAAAGGCGAATTTGCATACGGTTATTTAAAATCGGAAAGAGGCGTGCACAGGCTGGTTAGGATATCGCCGTTTGACTCTAATAAGAGGCGGCATACATCTTTTGCCTCCGTTGACGTAGTTCCGGAGGTAGACGAGAGGATAAAAATAGACATAAAAGAAACCGATTTAAAAATAGATACGTATAGGGCCGGTGGCAGGGGAGGTCAGCATGTAAATGTTACCGATTCGGCGGTCAGGATAACGCACCTTCCGACCGGCATAGTTGTCCAGTGCCAGAACGAACGCTCACAATATAAGAATAAACAGACAGCCATGAAAGTGTTGCGCTCGCGTATTTATGAAAAAGAACTCGAGATAAAAAGAGCGGAACTTACCAAACAGCATGAAGAAAAGAAGCGTATAGAATGGGGCAGCCAAATACGCTCATATATCCTTCACCCTTATTCGCTGGTTAAAGACCACAGGACAAGTTTTGAGACATCCGGCGCTTCGTCTGTATTAGACGGGGATTTGGAGGGTTTTATGGACGCCTATTTGAGGATGGGCAAGAAATGAAATTTATTTTAAACAAGATAATAAGTTCGCAAAACAAAAGAGAGATCGACCGGTTAAAGCCCGTCGTAGACAGGATAAACGCGCTTGAGCCGGAGATATCAAAATTATCTGCGGAAGAATTGCGTAAAAAAACCGACGTCTTCCGGAGCCGTATAAAGGAAGAAGAAGCGGGGATGCGCCCCGAGATAGAGGATCTCCAGAGGAGAATCCAGGAAGCCTCTTTTCCTCAAGAAAAAGATAAGCTTAGGTTGAAGTTAAAGATATTAAAGAATAAGATTTTCGATAAAGTATTACCCGAGGCTTTCGCTGTGGTAAGAGAAACGGCAAAAAGGACCATAGGCATGAGACATTTTGACGTACAACTTATAGGCGGTATGGTAATACACGAAGGCAAAATAGCGGAGATGGCTACCGGCGAGGGTAAAACACTTGTGGCAACTCTGCCGGCTTACCTTAATGCCCTTACGGCCGAAGGAGTACACATTGTTACCGTTAACGATTATCTTGCAAAACGTGACAGAGAATGGATGGGGCCCGTTTATGAGTCATTGGGTCTCTCCGTAGGCGTAATTCAGCACGATATGTCACCGGAGGCAAGGAAGAAAGCCTATATGTGCGATATTACGTATGGCACAAATAATGAATTCGGCTTTGATTATCTACGCGACAATATGGTTATCTACCCGGATGACCTTGTTCAACGGGGATTTAACTTTGCGGTTGTCGATGAGGTTGACAGTATACTTATCGATGAATCGCGTACCCCTTTGATAATTTCGGGCCCCACCGATAGCGTGAATACTTCTTATGTGGAAATGCGTCCTGTCGTAGATTATATTTCTAAACTTCAGAGACGGCTTATCCGGGATATGCTATCAAAACTTTCCGGAATAGCGGAAAACAAAGAACAGGCCGAGGAAGCAAAGAAGCTTTTATATCTCATACACAAAGGATCCCCCAAAGAAAAAGATTTTCTCGACCTCATCCTGAAAAATACTTATATAAAAATGATTTTCGACAAGGCAGTGAGCCTTTACGAGAGCAAACTTATGGAGAGTGAACGCGTCACACTTTTGGAAAACCTGTTTTTTATATTTGACGAGAAGACGAGAGAGGTTACATTTACATCAAAAGGCGAAGATGTTATGCGACAGCAGTTCAACGTGGAGTTCATGATAGAAGACCTGGAAACGAAGCTGTCGGACCTTGCCGGCGCCGAAAGCATGACGGACGAAGAAAAGATATTGAAAGAAACCGAGATAACCTCACAATACGTGAAACAACAAAGGTATGTCGACAGCATAAAGCAGCTTCTTAAGGCCTACGTGCTTTTCCAGAAAGACGTAGATTACGTTATCAACGAGAATAAAATAGTAATCGTGGATGAATTTACCGGCAGGATGATGCCGGGAAGGCGCTTTTCGGACGGTATACACGAGGCTATCGAAGCCAAAGAGGGGGTAGAGGTCCAGAGGGAATCCCAAACTTTGGCCACCATAACGCTGCAAAACTTTTTTAAGATGTATGGTAAACTCGCGGGTATGACCGGTACCGCCGCAACTGAAGCCGATGAGTTCGAAAAGATATACAACCTTCAGACGATAGTTATACCTACAAATAGGCCGCTAAACAGGACAAACAGCCCGGATGTTATATATAAAACCGAAAAAGAAAAATTTAACGCTATATGCACGGATATAAAATCTTTGTACGACAAAGGAAGGCCTGTCCTGGTGGGAACCGTTTCCATAGAGAAATCGGAAATTTTAAGCAAAATGTTAAAGAGGCATAACGTGCCCCATTATGTGTTAAACGCGAAATACCACGAAATGGAAGCTCATATAGTTGCACAGGCCGGAAGGTTTAAAACCGTTACAATAGCTACAAACATGGCCGGAAGGGGAACTGACATTCTTCTTGGAGGCAATGCCGATTATTTAGCCGAAGATGCCGTAAACAAGCTATCAATAGAATCCGGAGAAGAGCGGGAACAGGCCAAGGCCAACTATCTGCAGGAATACAGATTAAAAACAGACCAGGAACACAAAAATGTCGTGGAATTAGGGGGGCTCCATGTTATAGGGACGGAGAGGCATGAATCAAGAAGGATAGATAATCAGCTCAGGGGGCGTTCCGGCAGGCAGGGGGATCCGGGTTCTTCTAGATTTTATCTTTCTCTGGAGGACAACCTTATGAGGATTTTCGGTTCCGACAGGATAAAGATGGTTATGGAGCGTCTTGGCATGGAAGATGGGCAGGATATACAACACCCGCTTGTTAACAGGGCCATACGGACGGCGCAGAAAAGGGTAGAGACGCAAAATTTTGAGATAAGAAAACACCTGCTTAAATACGATAACGTAATGAACCAGCAGAGGGAGTTGATATACGCGAGGAGGCGTCAGGTTATATTGAGTGATAATCTGAAAGACGAGGTATTTAACCTGTTCGAAGGCGTGCTTGATGATTGGCTTATCGGTTGGGGCGAAAACGAAGAAAGGGCGCTGGATTTTTGCAGGAAATTGAGAATGGGATTTCTGTTGAATATAAACCATCAGGATATAGCGAATCTATCCAGAGAAGAAGTGATAGATAAAATAACGGTACTTGCGAAAGACTATTACGGGAAAAAAGAAAAAATGGTAGGTGAAGAAAAGGCCAGGTATCTTGAGAAAATGATTATGCTCGGCGTAATAGACTCTAACTGGAAAGACTATCTTTTCAGCATAGACCAGTTGCGCGAAGGCATAATGTGGCGCTCTTACGGACAGCGAGACCCTCTTATTGAGTATCAACACGAGGCGTTTGCCATGTTCGCGGACCTGATAAAGACGATAGATGAATCAATAGTGGAGAGAGTTTTCAAGACTTTCGCCGTAGAGGAGCGGTTTAAGGAAGGCGTATTTAAGAAGGAGGAGGAGATTCTTATACACGAAGAGTATTCCGCACTCGACAAGGCTGTGGATAGCGCAACCGGGCCGCAGGTTATGCCTGATATGCGTCCCGGACTGGACAGAACCTATAAACGGGAAACGCCTAAGGTAGGTAGGAATGATCCCTGCCCCTGCGGGAGCGGACTCAAATACAAGAAATGCTGCGGGAAATAGTTTCTTTTTTTAATACGCTTAGCCCTAAGTGACCGAAGGGGAACTAAGGACATAAAATGAAAATCAGTTATCGCCGGTTATTAGCCGTAAGTTCTTGGTTTACCCTGCCTCTTATGTCAGCCGCTTCGTTAATCTTTGCCTATCCGCCTTTCAATTTAGAGTTTCTCGCCTGGGTAGCATTTATACCCTTGTTATACGCGCTTAAGCATCCGGACCCCAAGAGAAGATTTGCCGTAGGGTATGTTTTCGGCATAATGTTTTTCTCGGGTATTCTATATTGGCTTATGAGAGTTAGCGTTCCGGGCGCGGTTATTTTTATAATGGTACTTTCACTTGCGCCAGCCATATTCTCTCTATTAGCTTCGCCGTCCGTAGTCTGTCGGCCTCTCTCCGTAGTATTTGTGCCGGCCTCATGGGTTCTTACGGAATATTTGCGCTCACACCTTTTCACGGGTTTTCCTTGGGCGCTTTTAGGATATTCCCAGAGCGCTAATCTGCCGATTATACAGATAGCCAACATAACCGGAGTTTATGGTGTATCATTTTTAATACTGATGGCAAACCTTTCCTTCTATCTCCTGCTTACAAAAACACCACGGCGGTTTTATATAATGTTTTTCTCTTTTATTGCACTTGTCTTTGTATTCGCGTACGGGCAGAGCACAATGGCGCGTGCCTACCACGGGCACCCGCTTAAGGTCGCGGTTATACAGGGCAACATACCTCAGGAGATAAAATGGAGCCCAAGTTACGCGGGGTCAATCTTGGATAAATACAGGACGCTTACCCTGGAAGCGGTCGCTGAAGGGCCACGGCTTATAGTATGGCCGGAATCGTCAGTACCCGGCTATCTGGAAGAGGAATACTACTTGAGAGAAAGTGTGTTAAATATAGCAAAAGAAACGAATGCATGGCTTCTGGTAGGTACGTTACGAGAAAATGATAAGGCGAATTTTAACAGTGCAGTTCTTATATCCGGTAAGGGCGACATAAAAAAGCGTTATGATAAAATACATCTTGTGCCATTCGGCGAGTTCATCCCTTTGGGGAAAGTTTTTTCTTGGGTGCGTTTTTTTGTAAATAAGCCTATAGGAGATTACTCCAGAGGTACCGATTTAACAGTATTCAGGTTCCAAACAGATACCGTTATTCGGCAAGATAAAGTCATACAGAAAACCACGAATTTTTATAACTTTTCCTCTCTTATATGCTTCGAGGATATTTTTCCTGACCTATGCAGGCGTTTTGTGCGGCAGGGAGCGGATTTTCTAGTAAACATGACTAATGACGCGTGGTTTGGCAAGAGCTCTGCGCCATATCAGCATATGCAGGGCTCTATTTTTAGGGCCGTGGAAAACAGGGTCCCAGTTGTGCGCGCGGCCAACACGGGGGTTTCGTGCATAATAAACCATAAAGGCGAAATATTAAAGTATGTGCGGGATAAAAATAAAGAGATATTCATAGACGGCTATGCCGTAGGCACGATAATCCCTGTTTCCCATCCGACTTTTTATACTCGTTTCGGCGATATATTCAGCCGGATTTGTATAGCCTGCGTCCTGTTATCGATTTTCGTAAGTAATGCCAAATTTTTTAGAAATGTTATTTCACAAAGACGGCAAAATGCGAATGGGTAGATTGAACATTTTAGGCAGAAAAATAAGAATAACGATATCCGTAATATTACCCGCGGTGCTTATATCTTTTTCCCTTGCATATAGCCGCGCAGAAACGCATGGCGGAATGAAATTCAGGTTCGCGCTGCCATTCGGCAAAAAAACCGATTACAATGATATGCTTGTAACAAGAGTAATAGATGGGGATACTATCGAACTGGAGAACAAAGAAAGAGTAAGGCTTATCGGTATCGATACGCCCGAGGTGAGGTATAACGCAAAGCTGG
>JAFGLX010000019.1 GCA_016927795.1 Candidatus Omnitrophota bacterium | reverse complement strand
TAAGAAGGATCTACCATTACATCGCCGCAACAGATATAGGGAGTCGCGCATCTAGTCAATAAGCCCTTTTCCTCTGATTCCCGGATTATAGTTACTTCGAGGGCAGGTTTTATCTTTTTCAGTGTCAAAGCGGCAAGGGCGCCGCATCCTGAACATCCAATAGAAACTA
The DNA here is from genome assembly GCA_016927795.1 of Candidatus Omnitrophota bacterium. GTDB lineage: Bacteria > Omnitrophota > Gorgyraeia > JABMRN01 > RBG-13-46-9 > JAFGLX01. The sequence continues at coordinate 5,070 of JAFGLX010000019.1, read as the reverse complement.
CTCTTTTTACTTCGCTCATTTAGTTCTCCTATAATCAATAATCAATTTACCTCCTAAGTGGTCTATTTCGTGCTGCACAACTCTTGCCAAAAGGCCGGTCGCCTTTATTTCCACAATCTTTCCTTTTTCACTTAGACCCCTTACCACAATTCTATCGGGTCTTTCTATATCAACCGTAACATCAGGAACACTCAAACAACCTTCTGTCATATTACCGGATCCTCTTTCATCAATAACTTCGGGATTAGCCAGCTTTATGATTCTTTCTTGCACTTCTGCCACAATCATTTTTCGGGAAATGCCGATTTGGGGAGCAGCCAGTCCAATACCGCAAAAATGCTTCATGGTAAAAAGCATTTTTTCGAAAAGCTCTTTTTCTTTATGGGTAATCTCTCCAATATCAGAGCAATTCTTTCTTAAGAATTCATCAGGGTATTTTTTAATTACTAACGGTTCCATATCATCTAGTTAAAATCGAGTTTACTGCCATAAAAACAGCGGCGGCTAAAGTAGTATAAGCGAATATTTTTTTAAGGCGTAAGGGCTCTGTCTTAACAGAAATCTTACCGCCTATCAAACCACCTAAACCTGCCATGCAGGCTAACGGAACAACCCAAATAGGGTTAAAGTCGCCCGCAATACCATGGCCGGTAAGCCCCATCAAAGCTGTTACGGCAACCATGGCAGAAGATGTTCCAATGGCTATTTTCATAGGAACACCGCAAGCCAATACCATTAACGGTATCTTGAAGCTTCCTCCGGAAATTCCAAGCATTCCGGCAAAAAAACCTACTAATGCCGTAATAGGAATAACCATCCAAAGGTTTACTCTATAATCATATCCGCCAAAAGAACGATTCCAATATCCAAATCGCCTGTTATCATCGTTAACATGCTCTTTAACCGGTTTTAACATTAAAAAAGCTGCTATGACTAAGAGAACGGCAAAAAGAAACTTTAAATAGCCGCCGGCAAAATAATGCCCGAAATAACCGCCGGCAAAAGCCATGATATCTGTCGGGGGATCGATTACCAACGCAAGTTTCCAGTCAACGGTCTTAAACCTGTGAAAAACAAAAGTGGCTACCAGAGCCGTTGTCATTAAAATCAACTGAGCGCTTGTTGCCGCCATGTTCATCGACGCTCCGGCAGCGATTAAAACCGGAACATAGAAATTGCCGCCACCACGGCCAATCATTGACATAACAACTGCTAATAAAAATATAGCGAAAGTTACTATTGCAATCTTCACAGCACTAAATTTTTCCTCTCCTCTTTAAGGTATCTTCATCGCTTATTGAGGCAACTTCTTTTTTCTCCGCTTCATAAACAAAGATTGCATTTAAACCCTTAAAATGGCCTTTTATAACATTCAATTCTGACTCCGGCAAAGGTTCAACTCTGCAGGGCCTTAGAGGTGTATTAATCTGGACTTCATCTGGATTAATTTCCTTTGCTATCTTCGCAAGCTCTGACGCATAGTGCTTGTTTTGTTTTATAAACATAATCTGCAATGCCAGCCTTCCTACATAACAACTCTTAAAGTCTTTTATTGCCCGTATAATATTCTCAATTTTTGAGGTATTTAACGGTTTATTTACCTGCTCGAAGACCGCTTGTGAAGGGGCATCGAGTTTGGCAACAACAAAGTCCGCTAAAAATAAATCTTTTTGGACATCTTCCCTATGCATTAACGAAGAATTGGTTAAAACCGCTATTTTTTCCCTTCGTATCTTCTTTACGGCTTTCATCATATCGCCCAAGTTCTCTGCGAGCGTAGGTTCGCCCGTACCCGAAAAAGTAATATAGTCTATTTCTAAAGGCGGCAATAAATTTAACTCTTCTATAATTTCTGCCGCGGGAACAAATATTTTTCTTTCATCAGTAAAAATATCTGTTTTGCCAAGCTGACAGTAAACACAGTCAAAACTACAGGTCTTCTTTCCGTAAGAGATGGGGTCTATTCCTAAAGAGCTGCCTAATCTCCATGAAGGTACGGGTCCATAAATATATTTATAATTTTTAGTCATTTAAGCCTCCGGTCAATTGTGCCGTCGGGCATCATGTTATCGGGGTGGCTCAAGCCCTCTTCTTCCATTTTGTACCTTGCGCATTTCAAGAAATCCCCAAAACAATAACCTTCCACCCATTTTTTATCAAGGCGGCTCTTTTCATAAAAAAATTTAAGCGGGCAAGCCGTATACCATTTGCAAGTTTTTTTATGACTCATTGCGTTTTAAATACTCTCTAATCTTATCTATCATGCCGTTTATGATATTTGCGGTCGTTGTTTTGTTTCTGAAATGGACGAACGGTCGGCCCGAATCTCCCGACTTTACCATTTCAGGCTCAACCGGGATTCTTCCTAAAAACGGCACTTTTAAATCTTGAGCGGATTTTTCGCCGCCGCCTGTTCCGAATAAATCTATCTCCTTCTTGCAATGCGGGCATATAAAACCACCCATATTTTCGATTATTCCCACAATAGGAACTTCCAATTCCTTGGCGAATAGCACGCTTTTTCTGGAATCCAAAATCGCCACGTCCTGCGGTGTTGTAACGATAATTGCACCATCTATATCTGGAATAAGCTGGCATACGCTCAGCGGCTCGTCCCCGGTGCCGGGGGGAGAATCTACCATTAAATAATCAAGTTCGCCCCAGTTTACATCGGCTAAAAACTGCTTTATAGTCATCATCTTAAGAGGCCCGCGCCAGATCACCGGTTGATCTTTATTCTCAAACAATAAGGCAAGGCTTACCGCTTTTAGGTCAGGCAAGACCTGCACAGGTTCTATTCCGGATTCAGAGCCGGCAAGTCTTTTATCTTCTATGCCTAACATTTTGGCAACATTAGGCCCGTGGATATCAACGTCCAGAATGCCCACTCTGTTTCCTTTGAGAGCCAATCCGTACGCCAAATTAACGGCCACTGTTGTCTTGCCGACCCCGCCCTTTCCGCTGATTACGATAATCTTGTGTTTTATGCGGGACATCCGTTCCTTTAAGCGTCTGTCCTGCGCCATTCTCTCTTGTTCGGTCATCGCCTGCATAATATAGCCCCTTTAATCCACAAATAGGTTAAATAATTTTCTTGGGACGCCAACCGCCACATATTCCCTTCCCATATTAGCCAGTTTACGCGAATCGTCGCATCCGAAAGAAAGGCTTATTTTTTCCTCTAGATATGCCCTCACCGCTATATTCCCGCAAACAGCCATCATCGTGCACAGAGAAACATCCAGATTGCTACCTTCCTTACTGTGATATTTCTTTATCAGACCCATGACTTCCCGCGGCGGTATATACGACAAAACAAGGTCCGGAGCGCCGTTGGTATTTAACCCTATATATTTAAACGGCTTTTTGAAATAGGGTACGTGCGAAACCATCGATTTTAAGGCGCTTTCCTTCATATTCTGTTTGTCGCCGCATTCTTTTAAAAGTTCACTTTCAAAAAGTGACTGCCATCCAAAGGCATGCCGGGCGCCGGGGCAGGTAATGCTTTCCTTGTCCAGCAAAATAGGATATAAAATTGCCTCCCTTGTCGCTTCGCAAAATCTGACTTCTTTTAGCCTTTTAGCATCGTCCTTTGGCTTTTCCTGATAAAACTTCACCTTAATCCAGTGGCTTCCAAATCTGTTCGAAAACCTTTGATGAACTTTGTCCATCTTCTTACCCCTCCTCTACTAAATTACTTCAATTTCTTCTTCAACGCCTGCCACGTATTGATTATTTCCTCTTTGGCTATTCCGGTTGAATACTCTACTATGGTTTTCCCCTTAACCATTGCTTCCACGACAGATTTATCAAAATGAATTTTCCCGATTAGTTCGATATTATTATCTTTACAGTAATTCTCTATTTTTTCCGTCATGTTCATATTGAGATCGTACTTATTCACGATTAGTCCGGCGGAAATACCAAAATGTTTTGCTACGCTGATGACTCTGTCTGCATCGTGCAAGCCTGACAGTGTCGGCTCTGTTACTACTACGGCGTAATCTATTCCTGAAAGCGAAGCAATAACGGGGCACCCTATCCCGGGCGCGCCGTCGACAATGACCCAACCGGCTTTATTTTTATCCGCCAGTTCCTTTGCCTGTTTTCTTACAAGAGAAACAAGTTTTCCCGAATTCTCCTCGGCTATACCCAATTTCGCGTGCACCATAGGGCCGAAACGCGTCTCGGAGATAAACCACTCGCCCGAAACGTTTTCTTCCATTTTTATTGCTCCGACAGGGCAAACGAAACTGCAAAAAGCGCACCCCTCGCAGGAAATAGGGTCTATAGTAAGATTGGTATTTATAGCATTGAAACGGCAGACGGCAGTGCACTTGCCGCATTTAATACATTTTTCCTTATCTATAAAGGCGGTTTTACCGCTCCTAAATTCATGCCGCTCTTTTATATGCGGCTCCAACAAGAGATGTAAATCCGCCGCATCTACATCGCAGTCTGCCATAATTTTATTGTCCGCTAAGGCTGCAAACGCCCCCGTAATTACGGTCTTTCCCGTTCCGCCTTTTCCGCTTATAATAACAATTTGTTTCATACGAACCTGTCTCACATTTTATCTGACGCATCTTGAGCCGCCAGCACAAGCGGATACATAGTAGGAGCGGACGTCAAAAACGGATGAGTCGCCATCTGCAATGTCTCCAGCTCCGTTACGGAAACTCTTTGCTGGATAGCCATACCTATAATATTAATTACCTCCCCCGCCGGCATCCCTCCGGAAACCTGGCCGCCCATAAGAATACCTGACTGGCGGGAAAAAATCAGCTTCACCTTTATTTTATTAGCTCCCGGCAGGCTTCCGGGATGCTTGTCCATTCCCTCAGCGTTACCCGCAATAATCTCAAAACCCTCTTTTTTGGCGCTTGTTTCCGTGAGCCCCGCGGAACCCAAAACCAGTCCGTCCACATATGTAGAATAAATCGCTATTGTCCCTTTGTTCTCACGGATAACTTTTAACTGATAGAGATTTGCCCCGGCGATCCTTGCCTCAGCGGTAGCGGTCGAAGCAAGCATGACAGATGTATCTTTTCTCGTGTAAAAATCTCTTTT
>JAFGLX010000018.1 GCA_016927795.1 Candidatus Omnitrophota bacterium | reverse complement strand
AATCCTAATATAGTAATAAGGCGCGGCTGCTCGGTTTCTGTAGAGGGGTGCCTTAGCATGCCCAATGTAACTGTTGAGATAAAGAGGGCCAAAGAAATATCGGTTTCATTCATGGACGAATCGGGGAAAACAACCGTTAAGACATTCGGCGGAATAACCGCAAAAGCCATACAGCACGAAGTGGACCACCTTAACGGAAAATTGATTATAGATTACCTGCCATGGTATAAAAAGATCTTTTCGAACAAAGGTAAAGAGGTATTATGCCTACAATAGGTTTCTGGGAACTAGTACTTATACTGCTTATCGTACTTCTGGTTTTCGGCGCGGCGAAGCTTCCTGAAATAGGAAGGGCTATGGGTAAGGCCGTAAGTGAGTTTAAAAAATCGAGCGGTGAATCCGACGAAAAGGACTCTGCCCATAAAGACTGATACCCTATGGCCGATGAAAAGAAGCCGCTTATTGAACACCTGGAAGAATTGCGGCGGCGCCTCTTGTTTTGCATAGTATCCGTAGCGGCGCTAAGCGCTCTTTCATATAGTTTTTCCAAGGAAATCCTGCGGCACTTTTCTAAATACGTAAACCGGCTTATATTTATAACTCCCGCTGAGGCATTTCTTTCCTACCTTAAAATTTCTCTCTTTTGCGGCCTAATCCTTTCGGCACCCGTAATTCTTTTTAACGCGTTAAGGTTTGTGTGGGTTGCTCTAAAAAAGAGGGAAAAGGGCTTATTCGTTCTATTTTTCGCAAGCGGTATTTTCCTGTTTGTTAGCGGTTGCGCCTTCTCATATTTTGCCGCCATACCTATAGCGATAAATTTTTTATTAAGCTACTCTTCGGATTTCCTTAGACCATACATCTCGGTATCGCAATACATATCCTTTACGGCTTTTATCTTATTGGGTTCCGGGGTGATTTTTGAATTACCATTATTTGTGATCCTTCTCGCGCGAGTGGGGCTGATTAAGTACCACGCGCTGCAAGCAAAAAGAAGATATTTTATAGTGGCCGCCTTCGTTATAGCGGCTTTTTTAACACCGCCCGACATAATCACGCAGATCATCTTGGCGCTGCCGCTAATAGCGCTATATGAAATAAGCATTTTGGCGGTGAAAATATTGGAAAGAAGAGGCAAGCATGACACTCGAAGAGCGGATTGAAAACGAATTTAAATCGGCCTTAAAAGCGAGAGACGGCATAAAAGTGTCTATTTTACGGTTGCTTAAAGCCGACATGAATAACGCCAAACTAAAGTTGAACAAGGCTGCGCTGGAAGACGGCGAGACCATAAAGATAGTACAGCGCCAGATAAGGCAGCACAAAGATTCGATTGAACAATTCCGTAAGGGTAAAAGAGACGACCTGGCGGATAAAGAAGAAAAGGAGCTGGGGATACTCACAAGCTATATGCCGGAGGAACTATCCGACGAGGAAGTTAAAAAGATAATAGACGAAACCTTAAAAGAGCTCGAGACCAACAAAAAAACGGAAATGGGCAGGATAATGAAGGCGGTTATGGAAAAAGTGAAGGGAAGGGCCGACGGGAAAACGATAAGCCGGCTAGTTGCGGGTAAGCTTAGCTGAAAATAAAAAAATTACTTAAACCGAGAAGGGCGCCATGATACAAGTACTTATCCAGGAAAAAGACAAGGATGTGTTTGTTCTGCAGAACACCGAAACCATCGCATCGTACATCAGCAAAAAAGATACTACTGTGTGGGTAGACGTTCAGAAGCCTGCCGAAACTGACATGGGCTTTCTCGAAAAATATTTCTCGTTTCATCCGCTTGCCATAGAAGACTGCATGACAACCATACAGCGTCCAAAAATCGACAGGTATGAAAATTATCTTTTCATAGTGCTTCACGCCGCCATTATTGCGCCCCACAAGGATAAAGCAAGCTCCCTGGAATTGGACAGTTTTGTCGGGGAAAATTACGTCGTGACCGTACACTTTAAACCGGTCCCAAGCGTCGGGGGCACATGGGAAAGGTGCATAAAAAACACCCACATAATGTCTCAGGGTGCCGCTTATCTTTTTTATTTTCTCGCGGATGCTCTCGTCGATAACTACTTCCCGATATTGGAAAAGCTTGACAAGGAAATACAGAAAGCTGAAGACAGCATATTCAAGAATGCCGACGCGACGGCCCTTAACAAGCTTTTCATATTAAAGGAAAACGTCCTTCTGCTACGCAGGACTATCGGCCCGCAGAGGGAAACCATGAACTTTATAGCAAGGGGCGACTATCAACCCATGTTACCTGACAAGCTCTCCATATATTTCCGCGACGTCTCGGACCTTCTGGCACGAATTAACGATACCCTGGATACCTATCGCGACCTCTTAACGGCATCTATGGACGGGTACCTATCGGTAACATCCAATAAGCTGAACGAGATAATGAAGGTGCTTACGATTATCGCCACCATTATGATGCCGCTTACGCTTGTGACCGGTATATATGGAATGAATTTTCGTTTTATGCCCGAGATAACATGGCGCTACGGATACTTCTTCGTTCTTCTGCTTATGGTGGCCATAGCCGGCGGGATGCTATTTTTCTTCAAGAAGAAAAAATGGTTGTAATATGAAATACCGGCCAGAAAGGGGCTTTTATGAGTAATTTGATTTACGCGATCCCCGTTATCCTTGTTATCGCTATATCGGTTTTTATCGTTAAAATCGCTACCGTAGCCCTGAAAATGACCGGCCTCGACGAAAAAAGGGCGTATTTCCAGGCTTTATCCGCATTTACCGGCACCGGTTTCACGACGCGAGATTCGGAGTTGATGCTGGATGACGACATACGGCGGAAAATAATCATAGTGCTAATGATACTGGGTAACGCGGGGCTCGTTACGGTAATAACCACACTTGTAATTTCCTTCGGCAGGGGCAACCTCATGCCGGTCTTGTCCAACGCCGGAATCGTGCTGGTTTTAATATTTATTTTATTTAAGCTCCTGAACCATAAGGGGATTACCAAGTACTTAAACGACAGGATAGAATCGCGACTTGAAAAAAGGGCGCCTTTCCAGAAAAGACCGGTCGAGGAAGTGCTGCGCATAGCGAAAAACTACGGCATTGCGGAGGTAAACATTACCAATACGTGCCAGGAGTTGAATAAAACACTTAGCGAATCAACGTTCAGGGAAAATGACATACTCATACTGGCCATAGAGAGAAAGGACGAGGTCATACCGACCCCCAAGGCGACCGACCGCATACTGCTTGACGATACGTTAATCTGTTACGGCAAGCTGCCGAATATAGAAAAGATCTTTATAAAGTGATGAAACGTTTCCTGGTTTATTCGGCGGCGTTATGTGTCGTATGCGCGTTATGTTACATAAGCTGCGCAATTCTCTTTCCGCTCTTTTTTAAACTGACGGAACCTGTCTTTATAATGCCCCTACATTTGGAGGTCGAAGTAAGTTCCGCAAAAGACCTGCCGGTAAGGTATGACGCCTATGGAAACGGGGAATTCGGTTCCAAAAGAAGGGGCGGACGTAAGCATAGCGGTCTTGATATCGCGGCAAAAATGAAAACACCTGTCTGTGCCTCAAAGAGTGGATGGGGCGAAACATTCTTTTATCCGACCGGCTACGGCCATCTGGTTATAATTAAGCACCCGGGCGGTTGGCAAACAAGGTACGGACATTTACATGAATGCGCAATTAAAAAACCTCAATGGGTGTGGCGAGGTAGCCTTATAGGCTATGTCGGCAAATCGGGCAACGCCTCAACAAGCGGCATTATGCCTCATTTGCATTTTGAGATACGTTATAAAAATAAACCTTTGGATCCGGTAAAATTCCTGGTGCCGTACGGACGGCCGTGGGTAAAAGAGAGGGGGTAGCCTTCATGAAACATAAGGTACGTTTATTACTGGTGTTATTACTTTTGATGTTTATACTTTCTGCCTGCGGAGAGACGATAAACGGCGTCACAAAAGACGCGAAAAGGGTAGGCAAGGGTATACGCACAATATTTATAAGAAACGGTGAATAAGGCAATGCTAACACATGGAAATACGAAAACGTTTTTTTAAAAACACGGTCGTATTGTATATCGCCGGAAAAATCGACATAGACGGGGCCCCTTTAATCGAGGAAACCGGCCGGCTCGTAAAAGAAGGCATAACACAGATATTGTGCAATTTTTCCAATGTTGAAATGGTCGATTATAACGGTTTAACGATAATCGCGATAGCCTACAAAAACGTAGTGAATCAGGGCGGCGTCCTTAAACTGTGCGGCGTGCCTAATCATGTAAATGAGCTTTTCAGGTCGGCGCGGCTGGACGAAGTGTTTGATATTTATTCCGAGGAAGAAAACGCGCTGAAAAGTTTCGAATTGTCAAATAAAGTCGACATGATGCGGCTTAGGCGACGATTTAAACGCATAGACGTAAATATACCTGTGCGCTATAAAATCGGTCTGTCCGCGGACGCAAAACTACAAGTGGGCAAGGCCACGAATGTAGGCGGCGAGGGTCTATTTATACTGTCGAAAAGTACATATCCGGTCGCGACAAAATTATATATTGAGCTGCAATTTCACCCGAATGAGAAACCGCTTACCATGATGTGTACGGTTATATGGCTTGCCGACAAAGAGCTGCAACCCCACTCATATCCGGGCATGGGGGTTAATTTTGCGAGTTTAGACAAAAAAACTCAAACCGAACTCATAGAATTTATCGATAAAAACATAACGGGGAGAACAAGGGCCTGAAAACTTTAAAACGCTATTAGCGGGTTATTATGCTGAAATGTAAATTCGACCGATGCGCTAACGAAGCCCTCTTCATGTCAGATTTTTGCTGGCACCACATCGAAGACAAAAAAAATTACAAAGACCTGCTGGCGGAGTCCGCCAAAAAAGGCGCCTCTTTCCAAAGCGCAAACCTTTCCCGTGCCGACCTTAGCGATATGGATTTATCACGGCTGGATTTTAAGGGGGCCAACCTTTCGAGGGCAGATCTCTCCCGGTCGAATCTTTTTGACGCAGACCTTGAGGGTGCGGAACTTTTGGGAGCCAGTCTTACCGATTGCGATCTCACCAGCGCAAACATGAGAAAGAGCGACCTTACCAGAAGTTCTCTTTTCAGGGCAAGGCTATGGCACGCCAATCTGGAGGGCGCGAATCTTATCGAGGCCGACCTTGCAAAATGCGACCTATGGAACGCGAAGCTTGCCAACTCACGGCTCTGGAGGACAAACCTCTTTGAGGCGCTTTCTTTATCCAAAAATAATTT
>JAFGLX010000017.1 GCA_016927795.1 Candidatus Omnitrophota bacterium | reverse complement strand
GAATTCAAACCGTTCATATCCTTAACCGGAATAATTGCCGATACGATATTTGTCTTGGCCGGCTCAAGATGTATAAATACGGACTCAATATCGTCGTAGGTTTTCGTTATCAAACTCTCGGCTTTATCCGCTAGCTCATGCGCCCGGTATAACGGGAGCGTGGGCGAAGTCTCGATCTTACATTCAACCATCTTGAAAGGGCCGGCCTGGCGGATTTTGACTTCGCTAGTTCCTTTCACGCCGTATGTCTCGTTTACCTTCTTTTCAATTTCAGTCTGTAATTCAGGATCGAGGTTAGCATCCATTAATACCAAGAGAGACGTCCATGCATTTTCGATGCCGAGTTTCAAGATTAAAAATGAAATGAGAATAATAACGGCCCCCTCCACATACGGAATCCGCAAAAAAGCCAATAATATGCCCGCCAGAACAACGATGGAAGTAAAAATATCGAGGAACGATTCCTGCGCATTCGCAAGAAGCGACTGGGAATTAATGGCGCTGCCGGCCGATTTTTCCTTTTTAGCGATAAAAAAGGCCGCTATGATAGATATAACGCTTACTAATACAGGCACAAAAGGAAACTCCCTGACTCCTTCAAGGTAAAAAAGTTTCTCATAACCGTCTTTTAATATTCCCGCGCCGGCAAATACTATCAATATTCCGATTGCAAAGGTAACCAGTGTTTCTGCCTTAAAAAGGCCGTAAGGAAACCTGGCGCTTTTTTCCTTTGAGGCAAGCCACAGGCCGAATCCGGAGGCAAAGATTGCCAGAAGATCCGCCGCGCTGTGAAATGCGTCAGCTATTAAAATTTTGGAGCCAGAAAGATAGCCTGTAACACCCTTTATGACCGCCAAAATTAATGTAGCGAATGCCGCTATAAAGGCTGTCCTTTGCCCCTTCTTCAGTAACACTCTTTTATCGTTCCTGATTTCCATACCGGCTCTTTTTACTTAAGCTCAATTCGGAAAAAATTGACGCGTCATGGGTAAACCGCAATTAGGGCATTTTGTCTGAAAGCAAGGGAGTCCGCGCCGGTGAGGCACAATCGTTCCGCAATTAGGGCAAATGCAGGTTTCCGGAGGCCCGCCGGGCCCTTGAGGGCCAAACCAGCCCCATTTTCTCCCACCGCGAAAACCTCCATCCCGGCCCCGGCCGCCTCTGCCTCCGCCTCTTCCGAAACCAAATGGCATCTCAATCTCCTTTTCTAATTCTTCGATTTACTATTGACATCCTTGACAAACAACAAGGGAAAAACTATATCGCTGATGCAACACGGTACCCATACGGCGAGGAACAAAAATATAAAAATAACCAAATACGAAATTGCATTTAAAGACCCGCTCATAGCCATCATGATGTGAAATAAGGAAGCCCATGTGCTAAGTAATACATGTCCTGCGTGCGGAAATTTTGTCGCGGGCCTAAAATATGCTATAGCTACGCCTATGATAGCCAGCGGGTTAACCAGCCACCATTTTTCTATAAATCCTAAATGAATTCCTCTGTTAGGCATATTAAGCATTGTCTCGCCCAAATAAGGAATTATGGAATCGCTTATGGTAGCAATTCCCACAGAACCGAGGTAACCTATAATAAGCAAAATCCAAAAATTGCATTCGCCTCTCAGGCACCTGCTGCTGATGCGCTTACATTTATGGAGTTCATACATGGATGCCGTAACAAGCGCGCTCAAAACGACGTGAATTGGATGAAGCACGTAAAATATATTATAGGAGGCCCTAAAAGGTATATTCTTGAGAAAGAGCATGATTATAATACCGGATACGGCCCCAAAAATGGTAAAAGGGGCATGGGATTTTAATTCTATGGTAATCTCTTTGAATCTTCCCATATATTACGAATTTACATCTATGGACTCTACAAAAAATTCTTTATCGAAATCCAGCTCTATTTCCTGGCTGCCACAGTGCGGGCATTTAAAAACAACCTTCGATACGGTTGAATCATTTTTGCAATTATGGCAGCGCAATTTTAGGTCCAAAGGCTCTATATCTAATCTTATGTGCTCAAAGCCGCTCTCCTTTACAAGTTCCCGGTACGCATTAAACAGGCTTTCCTTGGTAACATGGCTCAGGGGGCTTAATTTTACCTTTACGGAAATTGCCTTACCAATCGTATCTTTAGTAAATTTGCTTTTCAAAACCGAAAAAATCTGATTTGCGAAAACAGTGTCATGCATAACGCCTCTAGCTTCTTAATAAAATCAAATTTCCAGCGTTTGTCCCACTAACACCTTTACGAAATTAGTGCCGTATTCTTTCCTGAAAATCTCTTCCGCGACTTCGCCGCTGCAATGTGTCGGGCCGGCTTTTTTAACGCCTATTTTTCTGAAATTCTCGACCACAATCTCTATGGCCCGCCTGTCACTCTGCTTCAGGTGAAATCCTCCTAATACGGTATAGATGTCTTCACCGGGAAATTTCTGCGCTGCTTTTTCCACCATCTTCACTATGCCGGGATGCGCACAGCCGGTTATGACACTTATGCCATTACCTGTCCTTATCGCAAGCGCCTGCTCCGGCATATAGCGGCCGTTATATGCACCTGCTATTTCGCCCGTAATAAAGACATCCTTTGAAACCTCCGTGAACTTACCGGCTTCGATAAGCTCTCCGCCCATACCTTTTACCTTCTCCTTAAATTCACCGCCGAAACGCGGACAAGCATATACCTTGAGCCCGCCTCGTTTTTTTAACATATCCCAGAGTCCGCCCCAATGATCCCAGTGGTCGTGTGAAATTACTATAGCTTCAACTCTATCTATATCGACACCTAAAGAACGCATATTTTCAAGCAGCCATTCCCCCTTTTCTCCGGTATCAAACAATATTTTATCATCAACCAAAAAAGAGACTCCCCGGCCGGTATGTAATCTTTTATCTTTCGAATCCTTGTCAAAAAGAACCTTTATTTTCATCTTTGAAGTCTTTCTATATTTTTTTGATTATTTTCCTATGTGACGAAAAAGGTATAAAAGGTATATCTTTTTTGCTGAAAAATTTCGCGTCTTTCAATTCATTATTCAATGATAACGAACCCTTGGAGATCTCAACCTCAAAGCCCACAACAAGAAGCGACCCATATTCCTTCGTCTTTTGGACATAAAGGCCTGCTAATCTTTTGATTTTGCCCTGAAACCCGTTTCTTCCTCCAGTTCTCTTACGCACGCAGTTTCAGGGGTAGGGTTAAAAAAAGCAGCGAGCGCGCCGCATCCGGAGCATCCAATTGAAACTACCGTTTTTGTCTGAGTCATTCCCTTCTCCTGTAATCTATAATCAATTTACCCCTTAAATGGTCTATTTCGTGCTGTAAGACCCTTGCCAGAATGCCGTTCGCCTTTACTTCTACGGCCTCTCCTTTTTCATTCAAGCCGCTTACCACAACTCTATCTGGCCTTTCTATTCCAACCGTAACACCGGGAATGCTCAAGCAACCTTCTGTCATGTTGCATGATCCTCTTATGTCAATAACTTCGGGATTAGCCAACTTTATGATTCTTTCTTCCGCTTCTGCCACAATCATTTTTCGGGAAATGCCGATTTGGGGGGCAGCCAGTCCAATACCGCAAAAATGCCTCATCGTAAAAAGCATTTCATCAAAAATCTTTCTTTCTCTCTCCGTAATGCCTTTTACCGCTTCACACTTTTTCAGCAAGACATTATCGGGATACTTTTTAATTTCCAGCGGCGGCATGTCTCTTTGCCTTCTGTTTAATTAACCTTACCTCTTCTTTTTAGCGTGGCCTTTGAGCTGATGGGTTTAACATCTTTTTTTTCGGCAGTGTAAACCGAAGTGGTATTTAGACCGCTAAAATACCCTTCTATTTTGTCAATTTCGGACTTTGCCAACGGCTTTATCTTACATGGCCTGAGAGGCGTATTTAGCTGAACTTCGTCAGGTTTGATTTCTTTTGCTATCTGCGCGATCTCCTTTGCGAACTTTTTATTTTGCTCCATAAACATAATCTGAAGCGCCACTTTCCCTAGATAACAACCCTTAAAATCCTTTATCGACCGGACAACGGTATCAAAGTTAATCGTTTTAACAGGCTGGTTAACCGACTCAAAAATGTCCTGCCGGGAAGCGTCTAATTTGGCAACAACAAGGTCCGCCAAAAATAAATCTTTTTTAACATCATCTCTGTGCATCAATGAAGAGTTTGTCAATACTGCGATTTTCTCGTTCCTTATTTTCTTTATTGCCTTTATCATTTGACCCAAGTTTTTAGCCAATGTAGGTTCGCCGGTTCCGGAAAAGGTTATATAATCTATGCTGAGAGGAGGCAGGCCGTCAATTTCCTTCATAATATTTCCTGTTTTAACAAACGTTTCCCGCTTACCGGTTAAAAACTTAGTCTCACCCAGCTGACAATACACACAATCGAATGTGCAAATTTTCTTGCCCTTAGACAGCGGATCTATCCCTAAAGAGCTGCCCAATCTCCATGAAGGCACAGGTCCATAAATATATTTATAATTTTTGGCCATTTAAGCCTCCTATCAATTGAGCCATCGGGCATCATGTTATCGGGGTGACTCAAGCCTTCTTCTTCCATTTTGTACCTTGCACATTTCAAGAAATCCCCAAAACAATAACTTTCCACCCATTTTTTCTCAAGCCGGTTCTTTTCATAAAAGAATTTAAGTAGGCAAACGTCATTTCATTTGAAAGTTTTCTCATGACTCATTGCGTTTTAAATACTCTCTAATCTTATCTATCATGTCATTCATGATATTTGCGGTCGTTGTTTTGTTTCTGAAATGAACGAATGGCTGACCCGAATCCCCCGACTTTACTATTTCGGGCTCAATCGGAATTCTTCCTAAAAACGGTATTTTAAAATCTTGAGCGGATTTTTCGCCGCCGCCCGTTCCGAACAAATCTATTTCCTTCCCGCAATGCGGGCATATAAAGCCGCTCATATTTTCGATGATTCCAATAACGGGAATTTTTAGCTCTTTCGCGAACAAAACGCTCTTTCTTGAGTCCAAAATCGACACGTCCTGAGGCGTTGTTACCACTATCGCCCCGTCTATTTCCGGAATAAGCTGGCATACGCTAAGCGGCTCGTCACCGGTTCCCGGTGGAGAATCTACTATTAAATAATCGAGTTCGCCCCAGTTAACATCGGCTAAAAACTGCTTTATAGTCATCATCTTAAGAGGTCCGCGCCAAATCACCGGTTGATCTTTATTCTCAAACAATAAGGCAAGGCTTACCGCTTTTAGGTCAGGCAGGACCTCCACAGGTTTAATTCCGGATTCAGAGCCCGCAAGTTTTTTACCTTCTATCCCCAGCATCTTGGCAATATTAGGCCCGTGGATATCAACATCCAGAATGCCCACTTTATTTCCTTTGACAGCCAATCCGTACGCCAAATTAACGGCCACCGTTGTCTTGCCGACTCCGCCTTTTCCGCTGATTACGATAATCTTGTGTTTTATGCGCGACATGCGGTCCTTCAATCGTCTGTCCTGCGCTATTCTTTCCTGTTCTGTCATTGCCTGCATAGTATAATTCCTTTAGTCCACAAATAGGTTAAATAATTTTCTTGGGACGCCGACCGCCACATATTCCCTTCCCATATTGGCCAGTTTACGCGAATCCTCGCATCCGAAAGAAAGGCTTATTTTTTCTTCCAGATATGTCCTTACCGCTACGTTCCCGCAGACGGCCATAATTGTGCACAAAGAAACGTCCAGATTGCCGCCTTCCTTATTATGATACCTCTTTATCAGGCCCATGACTTCCCGCGGTGGTATATATGATAAGACCATATCCGGAACACCGCCGGTATTTAATCCTATATACTTAAAAGGCTTTTTGAAATAAGGCGCGCGCGAAATCATCGATTTCAAGGTACCTTCCTTTATGCCCTGCTTATCGCGACATCCTTTCAAAAGTTCATTTTTAAAAAGCGGCTGCCATCCAAAGGCATGCCTGGCGCCGGGGCAGGTAATGCTTTCCTTGTCCAGCAAAATAGGATATAAAATTGCCTCTCTTGTAGCTTCGCAGAACCTGACGTCTTTAAGCCTTTTAGCATCGTCCTTTGGCTTTTCCCGGTAAAACTTCACCTTAATCCAATGGCTTCCAAATCTGTTCGAAAACCTTTGATTGACTTTGTCCATTTTTTATTCCTTTCCTATTGAATTACTTCAACTTCTTCTGTAGTACCTGCCAGGCACCGATTATCTCTTCTTTGGCTATCCCCGCCGGATACTCTATTGCGGTTTTTCCATTGACCATCGACTCTACGACAGACTTGTCAAAATGAATTTTCCCGATTAGTCCTATATTATTATCTTTGCAGTAATTCTCTATTCTTTCGGTCATACTCATATTGAGATCGTATTTATTCACGATTATTCCGCAAGAAACGCCGAAGTGCTTTGCCACGCCGATGACTCTGTTAGCATCATGCAAGCCCGACAGCGTCGGTTCGGTCACTACTACGGCGCAATCTATCCCGGAAAGCGACGCGATGACAGGACAGCCTATGCCGGGTGCACCGTCAACAATGACCCAATCGGCATTTCTTCTTTCTGCCAGTTCCTTTGCTTGTTTTCTCACAAGAGAAACAAGTTTTCCCGAATTCTCTTCGGCTATGCCTAACTTGGCGTGCACCATGGGTCCGAAACGCGTTTCGGAAATAAACCACTCGCCCGAAACGTTTTCTTCCATCTTTATGGCACCGGCAGGACAAATAAAACTACAGAAAGCGCATCCTTCACAGGAAACCCTGTCTATGGTAAGGTCGTTGTTTATGGCATTGAAACGACATACAGCGGCGCATTTGCCGCATTTTATACATTTTTCTTTATCTATAACGGCGGTTTTACCGCTTCTGAATTCATGCCGCTCTTTTATATCCGGTTGCAATAATAAATGCAAATCGGCAGCATCCACATCACAGTCGGCCATAACCTTATTTTCCGCTAAAGCGGCAAACGCGCCCGTAATTACGGTTTTACCCGTTCCGCCTTTTCCGCTTATAATGACAATCTGTTTCATAGGAACCTGTCTCACATTTTATCAGACGCATCTTGGGCCGCTAAGACAACGGGATACATCGTTGGAGCGGACGTTAAATACGGATGAGTTGCCATCTGCAGCGTTTCCAGCTCCGTTACGGAAACCCTTTGCTGGATAGCCATACCGATGATGTTGATTATCTCGCCCGCTGACATCCCTCCGGACACCTGGCCCCCCATAAGAATTCCGGACTGGCGGGAAAAAATCAACTTCACCTTTATACTACTGGCTCCGGGTAGGCTTCCGGGATGTTTGTCCATCCCCCCAGCATTACCCGCAATAATCTCAAAGCCCTCTTTTTTAGCGCTTGTCTCCGTAAGTCCGGCAGAACCCAAAACCAGGCCGTTAACATAAGTCGAATATATCGCGATTGTCCCTTTGTTTTCACGAACAACTTTTAACTGATAAAGGTTCGCTCCGGCAATTCTTGCCTCAGCGGTAGCCGTCGAAGCAAGCATAACAGAAGTATCTTTTCTCGTATAAAAATCTCTTTTACCGGCGCAATCGCCTACCGCAAAAACATCGGGATCCACCGTTCTCATGTACTCATCCACCCATATCCCTTTGCCCCTTCCCAAATCCAAACCTGCCTTAGTTGCCAAAGACGTGTTAGGAACGGCCCCTATGCCCAAAATGGCGCTGTCTATTTCAAGCTCTTTCCCATCCCCGAATCTTACGCCTTCGACTTTCTTCCCTCCCAGGAATTCGGCTACTTGTGTAACGGTCAAAATAGTAACGTCTTCTGATTTCAACTTTTCCTCCGCCAACACGGAGAACTCCTTGTCAAAAGAGTTCGCCAGAAGATGCGGAAGGATTTCCGCCAAATATACCTTAAGACCGGCTATTTTAGAAATCTCATCGGCAAATTCGACGCCTATAAACCCCCCTCCCAGGACTAACACACTCTTCGCTTTTTTTATCCTGTCGACCGTTGTCTTCAGATAATCCATATCTTTATGTATGGGGTAAATATTCTCTTTTTCAATGCCATGTATAGACGGTTTAATGGGAAGCGACCCTAGGGCAAGGATCAATTTTTCATATTGATATTCCCGGCCGCTCTTGCTAAAAACTGTCTTGTTGCTCCGGTCTATCTTTACCGCATCATCGGCGGCCGTTTCTATATTCTTATTACGCAAAGAATCAAGCCCCATCTTATTATCGTCGGGATTTTTAAGGCTCTTGAACATGTATGGAATTCCGCAGGGTATACAGCCGTTCGCAACATTCTTCATAATCAGAATATTCTTATCCGGATAATACCTTTTTGCCGTAATCGCGCTTACAATGCCGGCCGGCCCTCCGCCTATAATAAGAACGTCTGTTTTTTTAATCATAAGCTGCCTTTCTTTTCCTTAATCGCATCGAAAAGCTGCCGGAAATCTTTTCTATACTCCGGAAATACCTTGACGATGGGTTCTCCCTTTGAATAAGCCATGGCTATCTCTTTTTTAAAGGGTAGTCGCATAAGAATAGGGATATTCTCACTTTCGCAATACTCATCGGTTTTCTTATTGCCCAAATCCGAGCGGTTAATCACAACTCCGAAAGGAACGGCGAGCTTCCTTAATACCTCTACCGCGAGAACTAAATCGTTTAAGCCGAACGGCGTCGGTTCAGTGACAAGCACACAAAAATCGCTTCCCTTTATGGCTTCAACTACGGGGCATGAGGTACCGGGCGGAGCATCGATGATGACCGTGCGCGTCGGGTTTATATATTTTTTTATCTGCCTTATAACCGGCGGAGCCATTGCTTCTCCGATATTAAGGCGTCCATGTATAAATTGCATAAAGCCGACGGTGCTCGTAGTGAGCGCAGTCGAACTGCCGATTTCGACTTCGCCTATTTCTTTGTTTACTTCCTTTATTGCTCCTTCCGGACAAAAGTAAGAACAACTTCCGCAGCCATGGCAAAGATTGGAAAAGACTAAAATGCTTCCCCTTTTGCCGCCGGTTCCTTTTATCACCGCAATGGCATTGTAGGCACAAACTTGCCGGCATCTGCCGCAATATGTGCATTTTTTTTCGTCAATTTCAGGAACGGGGATAAAAACCTTCTTGGATTGTTTTATTACGGGCTTTAAAAAAATATGCGCGTTCGGTTCTTCCGCGTCGCAATCTAAAAACTGCACTCCTCCATCTATTGAGAGCGCCATATTCACCGCTATTGTGGTTTTTCCAGTTCCGCCTTTTCCGCTGGCAACCGATATTATCATGTTTATATCCGTCTTAAAAAAATTGTTTTATTAGGACAAACACCGACACAGGCGCCACAACCTATACATAATGTCATATTAACTCTCGCCAAATTATTAACCATAATTGCACCTTGAGGACAAATATTTGCGCACATACCGCAAGCTGTACATTTTGATTCATCGATAAAGGCTTTTAAGCTTCTAAGTTCTTGTGATCTCGGCTCTTGTTTGTTTCCTTTACCCGCCTCATCAATCCGCCTGAGAACTATATCTAATTGCTGTTTAAGCTGTTGCGATTGCTGTTTAAGCAATTCTAATTCTTGTTCTTTTGAAACAGGTTGATTGAAAGCTTGTGGAGCTTGACCTGAAAAAGAAGGTTGCCCTCGAAACATTCGTCCTCTCCCGCGGCCTCTGCCAAATCTACCTTGACCTCCTCTTTGCCTCTGCCAATATGGGCCTCTTCCGTTCCCAAAAGGCACTTTTTACCTCCTGTAACTGTTTTTCGATAAAAAACTATAAGGTTTACAACAAAAGATTATCCTCTAACCATCTTTGTACCACATTTGGGACAACTCATGTTATAGCATGGGGTGCCCGCTGTATGTGGTACGGATAGATTACAACTAGGACATATGCAAATCCCTCCGGGACCTGCGCCTGGGCGATTGCCGCCCATTCTACCCCGGCCGCCGCCTCTACCCATGCCTCTGCCTGTCCCCGGGCCTCCTCCAAAAGGGCCTGTTCCGTCTCCGCCTGGCATATCACTCACCTCCCCTTTTGTTAATGAGAATTATTCTCATTTTAATTGAAAAAAATTACTTGTTTTTACTGCATTTATAACACAATCCAAAAAAATCTATACTGTGATTTTCAATCTTAAAATTATATTTGTTTGAAAGGTTCTTTTCTCTCTTCTTTATGAAATCTTTCTCGTTATCCACGGAAGCTGAATAATCGATAATGCTATTGCACTTTTTGCATATCAAATGGTGATGATGGCTTTCACCGGGCCGCTTGGCTATCTCATATCTAGCCTTG
Organism: Candidatus Omnitrophota bacterium; assembly: GCA_016927795.1. GTDB lineage: Bacteria > Omnitrophota > Gorgyraeia > JABMRN01 > RBG-13-46-9 > JAFGLX01. The sequence goes on along the minus strand of JAFGLX010000017.1, from coordinate 5,673 downwards.
TTGTCACCTGCATCAAATTCCCAAGTCAGACCGATGCGGACTAATAGTTCAAGATTGCGATAAATAGTGGACAACCCCGCATTAGAAGATATCTTTAATGTTTCTTTGTAAATTTGTTCGGCGCTTAAATGTTTTCTCGTATCATCTAAAATATCTAAGATTGCCCGCCTCGGCTTGGTTAATCTACAACAACATTTATTCAATCTATTATAATACCAGGATATTTCTGTAGCGGATAAATTTGCCATATAACCCTTTATTGGGAATTATTCCCATTAACAATGTACACTATATCACTATGCTTTTGCCCTGTCAAGCGCTATTTACGTTAGTTGTTTGCGTCAGGTGGGATTATTTATGAGTGTTGCATTGGATATATCAGATAGTCTAACCGAAAAGGCTCCATTTCATTTTAATATCGAGAACCGGCGTGCCATTGACAGCATCTAATCCTTCAACGTAAAGAGTAGTCCCTTCTATTTTTAGCAGTCTGACATCCTGAATGCCAATCTTTGACAACCTATAAGGCGTCCGTGAAGCAAAAACTCCTACTTTCTTGCCTTCTAAGCCTCTATTGAAAACAGACTTTACCGCGCTAGCTTCATGCAAATAGTATACGATAGTAATAATTTTCTCTTCATCCAGCTTATACAAAAACGGTTTCTGTGATTTTAATAACTCGATGCGCGATGTTCCTTCTTTACCGGCTGTGCCAAAGTCCTTTTCCGTACGGCAACTGAGTTAAATTTATCAGTGCTAATTTTTTGATATTCAACTCCTTTGCCAATGAAGAAGATTTTGACCTCGTCCTTTTGCTTTAGTGCGAAGGTAGCATAACGAAGAGCATTCCAACAAGTTTCCGCATTATTGTTTGAGATAACAATCCCTATTCTCATTTACCTGTCTCCGTGATTTTTTTCTCATTTCTTAACCAGAACTAATAGCATCTTGAACCGCTTTTTAGCCTGTATAGCGTGTGGTTCGTTCGCAGGCATTATTATCATTTCGCCTTCTTTTACAATAAATGGCTTTCCCGATATTATAACTTCTGCCTGCCCATCAATTACATTAACTAAAGCATCAAAAGGGGCGGTGTGTTCGCTTAATCCTTGTTTTTCACCAAAGGCAAATAACGTGACCGTTCCTGTCTCTTTTTTTATGATTTCCTTACTAACGACCGAACTATCCTGATATTCAATCATTTTCTTAAGCGCCAAAACTTGCATATTCGCTATCCTTTATTTTTCTCATATGTTTCAACTATTTTTCCGTATTTCTCGTGAATCATATTCCTATCAAATTCCCGCATCTCATTAAGCATGGTATCTTTTTCAGCGTCTGTGAAATAACTCATACATGGTAGGAAAAAACGCTTATCTTCTTTTTCTATGTGCTTGGGATAAAACTTAACCAATTTTTCTATGTTAGACACGATTACTTGTAAGGACTCTTTATTGCCATTAACGCATTGTTGCTTTGCCTCAACAACCTTTTTTACGTTGTTCCTGCCCATTTTATGCTCTTCTATAAGCTCCTGCATGATTCTTTGGTGTTCACCAGAGATTTTTTTCTTTGCAAGGTCTCTAAATAATATATCCTCCTCTTTTCCATGATGACACCTGTCAGCATATGTCCTTATGAAATCTATGACTGTATCTACAAACACTATATCGGCCTTTTCGTCTTTTTTCATATTTCCAAGCTCTCTCGCCATTATTCTTATCATACGCTCTATGAGTCTATGTTCTTTCATCAATGGTCCAACTGGCATCATAAATCAAAATCCTCCTTTTTCCACTTACGTTCGGTTCCCTATTTGCCTATTTCTGTAACTTCTTATCCCGCTTTCGGTTACTCATGATTATGCCACTCCTTCAACGAGTGTAAAATCCGAGTTTAACAATTTGCCCATCTGACATCCGAAAGTCCGGATAAAGACTTTTTTCATATCTCTTTTACCTTTATGCATTACCTTATCAAGCCACCCTTAAAGATACAGAAAACTGCAGCGAGAATAAAAATTGACGCCCAAAGATACTCTTGTTTCAACCCTTCTTTCATATAGACAATTGCAAAGGGAACAAACACCGATAAGGTTATTGCTTCCTGAAGAATCTTTAATTGCCCTAGATTCATCACCTGATGCCCCAAGCGATTAGCTGGAACTTGAATAATATATTCAAAAAGCGCTATCCCCCAACTAATTATTGCCGCAACTATCCATGGTTTACTGTTGAAATTCTTGAGATGCCCATACCAAGCAAAGGTCATAAAGACATTGCTGATGGCAAGCATGCCCGCAGTTAATAGGATTTTTTGCATTTATTCTCTATCTCCTCAAACTTTCACTTACGTTCGGTTCCTTTATGCGTTATTTTTTATCTCTTTATATTTCAATGAGTTAACTATTATTATACACCTCTTCCAAGGCATGTAAAATCGACATGTAATAAGCTAACCAGGGGTCAGCCGAAAGTGCGGATGTAGACTTTTTTATTCATGCTCTTCCAATACACGTTTTAAATCAAAAGGATAAGGAGGGCAACCTTTGACATGTGCATTAAAACCCATACCGTAAACACAACAGTTGCCGAACGCCACTTTATATCCTTCGGCATTCACATTCTCTATATCCACTTTCGATCCCAGATACACGTTAACATTATCCCGTGAGGGCTTATCCAAAAAACGCAACGAAAGCAACAAGGCATTCATGCAAGCACTACAGGCATCTTTTTCGTGAATATGCACGTTGCCAGGGATAAGCGTGTCCATCTGGACTTTTTTGAACTGGCGTTTGACTTTTTCAAGAGACTCGCCCGCTATCATAATCTCGTTCACATCGACATCATGCTGTTCAATATAGTACTTCAGATGTTTTACCTCTTCGAGAGAATACGACATGATCTGGCTTCCCACATAATCGACTTCGGCCGCGTCTTCTCCTGCCAGTATCATGTCCAAATCGACTCTATCGCCGCCTCGCGGCCCCATTCTTTCCATGCAGTGTATGGAGTCGACTATATTTAAAGCGGGTTCTACGGTAGTATTCAGGTCTACGATCGCCTTATCGAGCCCGACTTCATGAAAACGTCTCTTCTCCTCCCCGACCAAAAGCCCCTTCATGTTCTTAAGTGACAAAGTAACGCCGGTTGCGTAATGGACTTTCATAATCGGGACATTGATTATTTTATCGACCTCGAATACCTCCTTTGCTATTCTAATTTTTTTAAGAACCAGAGGGCGCGCAACTTCTTTTTCTATGTATTGCGATCTATTTAGATTGATCAAAGGAATAGTATATTTTTTTGCCAGTTCAGCATAGCCGCTCTTAAGAAAACACATATCGGTCATATCGGCATTCCCGAATGTGGATTCTGCAATTATAACATTCTTCGCACCTAAATCGGAAAGTAATTGGATTAGCGATTCAAATAAAGAGATATCCGTTAGTCCCTCGGTCCCGTTTAAATTAGGCTTGAGCATGATCCTGTCATTCGCAGCAACAAATCTATTCAGGCCTCCTATCAAATTCAAGGCTTGTATCAAAGCCGGCTTTATCCCGTTCGTTGTCTTTGCTATACTGACTGTTCCCATAGATTGCCTGTTATATATCTTTTCTTCCTAATGCTTCCTTTTCCACTTACGGTCGGTTTCCCATATCCGTTTTTTTCGTAACTCGTCATATTCCAATATGTTATTTACTATTATAGATCTCATACAAGAAATTCCACCTTCTCAGAAATGGCTTTTTTCTGATAATACCTTCATTTAAAGAAACTATTGAAAAATCATCGATCTATTCGAGATTGCTCTTTTCGGGGGGGTCTTGGGTGTTTGACAATTTTTTCGATATATCTTACCTGTTAAGTCGCCTTACTTCACCTTTCAATATAGATATATGTAGTAATCGGTCGCTCCAAGACGCCGCCATCCGTATATAGAAATGTCTTCTCCGTTCGAAACAAATTTTGTCACTATTGCCTTAACTCTTGCCTTTGAAAAAGTCCGTATAACATCAGGGTCCGAGATGGCATATCTTTTGAAACCTGCATCGCCCATATACGGCATATCCGCAGTTATGCGAACCTTTGCCAACCGCGCCCAATATTCTTTAGGGGATGACCCGATAAATCCCACTTTATCACCTTCTTTTATTCCCATCTGCTTTAAAGAAAGAGCGACTTCCCATTGCTCATGGTTCATGAAATTGGGGTCTCTATTTAAAATATAAATCTCACTTATAAGGTAGTAACAGGTTAGTGCATTGATTATGATCAAAATTGAGATCAATGTAACATTTGCAAATCTTGAATATTCCTTTGCGTCTACTATCTTCATTCCCGAAAATATAGAAAGAAATAAAATCACTATTGATGAACCGATATATCGGGTAGTGATCAATATAAGTAAGTACATAAAGACGATAAGCGCCGGGATAACCATAAGATACCATCTTTGTAATATACCTTTTACAAACACCCGCTTATCACCGCTTATTAAATAGAACAATAGAATACTATATAAGATAAGAAGTATCCCGGGGATAGACATTATTTTTGCAAAATTTTCCAGCAAAACAAATAGTTGATTTTTCAAATTAAAATTGATCTTTAAGCCGTCGTGCCAATAAGCTAGGTCGTAATGTATGGGGCATGTCCCTCCCACCGGTGTGCCAAATTCATAAATCTCATGCTGGCGGGAAATTTTTCTGGTCGGGTTCTTGATAATCCCGTTTTCGGGTGACTCTCCCTGCCAATGATAAAGAGGTACGCCATTGACAAAATGCGCGTAATTCAGCGGCCCTTGTTCACCTATCGTGAAACGACCCCAAGCATTTGAGATAGCTATAACATAGGGCGTAACGATAGCAATAAACACCGTTAAAGTTATCAATAATAGCACCAGGCCTTTCTTCAAATTTCGGATAAGGATCAAAGCTATGCCTATGCATAGAGGAGCCAAAAAGAACATAAATGTTTTTATAAAATAACTTAGACCGAGCAACACCCCAAGTATAATAAATGCTAAATAACTCGCTTTATTGATGTTTATCCTCAGTAATATAGCCGAGAATAAGAACAGAAACACAGAGAAAAGCATATCAGGCGTAGCACTTATTATCTTTATCAAAGACAATGAAGACCATATAAACAATGAGAAACCTAAGATTATCATTATAGTCTCAGAAAAGAGATTATTGCTTACATCGGAAAGATCGGATGCATCCTTTCTTGAGGCAAAAATCAATTGAAACAGAAAAAAGTGAAAAGACGCCAATGCCGAAAGATAAATCAAAAAGTCTACGGCATGTAGAACGTATATCTCATATGCCGGGGTAGGTTTTATCAAATATAGCGCCAAGCCCAATAACCAGGAATAAAGAGGTGACCAGAAAACATTTATTGCAGACATCCAACCGGAATTCAAATAAGCATCTGCTATGTCCAAATAAGCGATTGCGTCGGGGTTAATGGAATATCTACAAAACCAAACTTCAATAATTCCCGAAATTATGGCGATAAACCAAAGCACCGCTACTAATCTTTTTTGAAAGTTGTTACCATCACAAGAGAAGAACTCTCTGCTCTTAGGCTTAAAAAAGTCAAGCATAACAACTATCCTCCTTTTATGTATTCACCCGCGCTCGGCCCACCCATGATTTATCATCAT
>JAFGLX010000189.1 GCA_016927795.1 Candidatus Omnitrophota bacterium | reverse complement strand
GAGCTTATCCCGGCAGGGAAAAGTAATCTGTATCCGCTGGGTACGGCTTTCCAAAAAGAGGAAGTTTATGTCTACTATGCTTCCAGGAAAGGCGAGATTTTCGCAGTTCATTTTCCTCAACCGTTTCCGCCTATTAAATCCGGCAAAGCACTTGTTAACCTCAAACGGTTTTATAAAAATCCCATCATTGAACCTAATCCGACACGCGAATGGGAATCGGAGGCCACCTTTAATCCGGCTGCTTTGTACGATAACGGTAAGGTTCATCTGCTTTATAGGGCTGTCGGAAGAGGCGGAATATCGTCTTTTGGCCATGCCACGTCCGAAGACGGAGTTACGTTCGAAAGGGGTTCTTCCGAGCCGGCTTATATACCCCGCCATGAGTTTGAAGGCATAAAAACAAAACCGACCCAGATAACAGACCTCTATAAGTCCGGTGCGGGATGGGGAGGGTGCGAAGACCCGAAACTTACGGCCATAGAAAATAAAATTCACCTGACATACGTAGCGTATAACGGCTATTCACATCCGAGAGTAGCGTTGAGTTCAATAGACCGCGCGGATTTCACACAGAAAAAATGGAACTGGAGCGAGCCGATCCTTATGTCTGGGCCCGGTGTCATCAACAAAAGTGCGTGCATCCTGCCTGAAAAAGTAAAAGGAAAATATGTTATTTTTCACCGTGTTTTTCCTCATATACTGATAGATTACAGAGATGAGCTCAAGTTTGACGACGGAAAATGGCTGAAGACAGACGCCAGGATAACCACGCGCCCCCACATGTGGGATTCCAGGAAACTCAGCGTCGGCGCAACACCCATAAAAACAGAGTCAGGCTGGCTTGTTATCTATCATGCGGTTGACGACAGGGATGATGCGCGCTATAAGATAGGCGCCATGATTCTTGCGCTGGATGATCCTTCCAGAGTGCTTTATCGCAGCAATAATCCTTTGCTTGAGCCGGATGAGCCTTATGAAAATGAATGGAAGCCCGGTATTGTGTATCCCTGCGGCGCGGTGGTGCTGAAAGACGAACTCTTTGTTTATTACGGAGGCGGTGACCGCGTGGTATGCTGCGCGATAGCGCAAATGGACAATTTTATAAAAGCCGTAAAAAAAGATAAGTGCGCAGATTTCAAACTTAAAAAGATTGCTTATTCCAAAAAAACCAATAAAATATAGGTAAGAAATGTTTAACGTTAGACGTTCGCCCCATAATCCGATACTTGTACCTGTCCAGGAAAACCCCTGGGAAACGTTTGCCGCTTTTAACTGGTGCCCCCTTGTGAGCAAGAAGAGCCCAAAGACCATCCATTGCGTTTATCGGGCTATGTCAGAACCCTATCTTATATCGGAGCACCACCTTCGCGTTTCTTCCATAGGATATGCCTCAAGCACCAACGGCACTAGCTTTACAAACAAGGCCCAACTTATAAAACCCGAACTTGACTGGGAAAAATTCGGCTGTGAAGACCCGCGCATTACGGAATTAAACGGTAAATTCTACATTTTTTATACGGCCCTTTCTGTTTTTCCTTTCAGCGCCGAAGGTATAAAGGTGGCATGTGCCACAACCAGGGATTTTAAGACTATTGATCAGAAACACCTGGTAACCCCGTTTAACGCTAAGGCGATGGCCCTTTTTCCGTCAAAAATCAAGGGCAAAATGTTTGCCCTCCTGACAGTTAACACAGATAACGCGAAGCGCCCCGCAAAAATTGCCCTGGCCCGTTTTGACAGCGAAGAGGATATATGGAACTCGGTTTATTGGAATAATTGGTACAAAAAACTGGATGAACATGTATTCAGCGTAAGACGGTCAAGCTCAGACCATGTGGAAGTGGGCTCCGTACCGGTAAAGACAGAGGACGGCTGGCTGGTTATCTATTCCCATATTCAGGATTACAAAAGCGACCATAAAATTTTCGGAATTGAAGCGCTTTTACTGGACCTTGAGGATCCCGCGAAAATTATAGGCAGGACAAGAAATCCAATCATGGTTCCGGAGGAGACATACGAACATTACGGCCAGATACCGAATGTAATATTTCCCTCAGGCGCTCTTGTACGCGGCAAAAAACTGTGGATCTTTTACGGCGCAGCCGATACGACATCATGTATAGCAGAGGTAGATCTTAGAAATTTGCTTAACAGCATGCAGCCCGGCATAAGGAACAAACTTGTCACAAGATACAAAAAAAATCCCATTATCACACCGTCTGCGAAACACCCCTGGGAAGCAAAAGCTACTTTTAATCCTGCGGCCATTGACCTTGACGGAAAGATACATATCATATACAGGGCGATGTCCGAAGATAACACCTCGACAATGGGTTATGCCTCAACCAAAGACGGCTTTACGATAGACGAAAGGCTTTTTGAGCCGATATATGTCCCGCGCAAGGAATTTGAATCAAAAAAAGTCCCGAACGGAAACTCAGGCTGTGAGGATCCCAGGATTGTCCGTATGGACGATACGCTCTATATGTGTTACACTGCCTATAACGGCATAGAGCCGCCGGCTGTGGCGATGTCGACAATTACGGTGGATAACTTCCTGAAAAAACGATGGAAGTGGACAAAACCAGTCCTTATTACGCCCCGCGGCATTGACGATAAAGATGCCTGCATCTTTCCGGAAAAAATAAATAATCAATATCTTATTATTCACCGCATAGACAGACAGATGTGTGTGGATTACGCCGTATCCCTCACCGAAGCCGGAGAAGAAGTTAACAAAGGCATACGACTGATGGGGCCGCGTTACGGAATGTGGGACAGCGCTAAAATCGGACTGGCGGGCCCGCCCATAAAGACGAAAAATGGATGGATTTTGTTTTACCACGGCGTAGGCGAGGACCGTTATTACCGTCTGGGCGCCGTGCTCCTTGACTTAAAGAATCCGCTGATTATTCACGGACGTACCAACGAGGCGATCCTGGAACCTGAAAAGAACTACGAAAAAGAAGGCCAGATACCGAATGTCGTCTTTCCATGCGGCCATATTCTCAGAGAAAATACGATCTACCATTATTACGGCGGAGCCGATAGCGTTATAGGCGTAGCGACGACCAAACTTTCCGATTTACTCGCCATGCTTGCCTGAACCTCCCCGGAGCGAAAGAGTGGAAATATACGATTTTGGCGCGGGATTCCCGGCCATAGATGACGGAAACGATTATTTTGAAAGCCGCCTTAGGACAGAGTGCGCTTTTCGGGGCATGAGCTATATTCTTATCGATAGGCCGAATCTGGAGAGTATCACCGGCCGTTGCAGAGATGGCGCATTCAGATTAAAATTTTATCTCGACATGGCTTCGGAAACATTTACCCCCAACGATGCCTACCTTAATCTGAACTATCTGCTAAAAAAATCAGATACAAAAATAGTGGATGACCCCGACGATGTTAAAATCTCGGCGGATAAATCACTGACACACTGTAATTTAATGGCCAGGGGCGTGCCGGTGCCATATACGGTAATTACAAAAGGCGCAGAATGCTTAAGGCCGCTTACAGATCAGGAAAGGCTAGGTCTTGGTCATTTTTTTGTAGTTAAACCTGCTTTGGGTTACGGCCGGCGCGGAGTAAAGTTTACGGATTATGATAATATGCAAAAAGCCGTTAATGAATCACTTCAGGCAAAAATGGGAGATACGCTGCTCATCCAGGAATTCATCGAGCCTGCGCATATCGGCGGCCGAAAGGGGTGGTTTCGTATTTTTTACATATTCGGGGAAATTATCCCATGCTGGTGGGATCCCGAGAAAAGCACTTATCACGAAGTTCTGATGCATGAAATATACGAATACAAACTTCTTCCGCTTATAGAAATTACAAGAAAAATTGCCCATATCACACGTGTTGACTGGTTCTCTACCGAGATAGCCATAAATAAAAAAAATAACGAGTTTATCGCTGTCGATTACGTAAACGACCAGTGTTGGGTCAACCCAAAATCCAAATCGCCGGACGGCATTCCCGATGACATACTTAGCCGTATGGCTTACCGGATTGTTGAAAAGGCGCATTACCACATAAGGCGTCTTCCTTTAAAAAATAGAAGCATTTCCGTTAACGGAGGCATGTAGTTTAGGAGGAGAAATGGATAAATATATCGGTATTTGGATCGATCATAGGAAAGCTTTAATAGTTTCCTTACCCCAGGAGAATCCGCATATTAAGAAAATATCTTCAGATGCGGAGCCGCATTTTCATTTATCAGGCGGGTATCGTTCAAAAATGCCAACCAGAGTCAGCGTAATTTCCGAAAGAACGGTTGAAGAAAGACAAAAGCATGAATTGAAGCGATATTATGACAATGTGATCAAGCATCTCGAAGGAGCGTATAAAATATTAATTTTTGGGCCCGGCGAAGCCAAACATGCCCTGGAAAAAGAGTTAAAAGAGATAAAAAGGTTTGCGGGTAAAGTTAAGGGCGTTGAACCGGCCGATAAAATGACAGGACAGCAAATAATAACCAAAGTAGAAGAGTTTTTTTCACTTTAAAAATGTAACATCGACATTGGGGTCAGGTCCAAAGCGGACACATGCCGCATTAGATTCGGGGTACGCACGCCTTTAAGCAAATTAATAATTACCTGTATATTAATAGGAGAAACTAAACATATGCAAAAAATTTTAATTACCGCAGGCATGTT
>JAFGLX010000016.1 GCA_016927795.1 Candidatus Omnitrophota bacterium | reverse complement strand
GGAATTCGAAATTCAAACAACAGCCAGAATTAAACTATGAAAAAAGACGAAGTAGTAAGAATATATGAAAAATATGTCATGAAGACGTATGCAAGGGTGCCGCTTGTCATCGAAAAGGCAAAGGGCGCGCTCGTGGAGGACATAGAAGGTAGGAAATATCTCGATTTTTTTCCAGGATGGGCGGTCAGCGGTATAGGGCATTGCCATAAAAATGTTGCCTCTGCAGTATGCAAGCAGGCGCAGAAGCTTATGCATGTATCAAACAACTATTACAGCGCGCTGCAGGCGCGCCTGGCCAGGAAAATAGTAGAGCATTCGTTCCCCGGGAAAGTATTTTTCTGCAATTCTGGCGCGGAAGCTAACGAGGGCGCCGTAAAGCTTGCCAGGAAATACGGGCAGGATAAAGGAAGATTCGAAATAGTGACCATGATGAAGTCTTTTCACGGCAGGACACTCGCCATGATAGCCGCGACCGGCCAGGATAAGGTAAAAGAGGGTTTTGAGCCCCTTCCCTCGGGGTTCGTCCATATCCCCTTCGGCAATATAGAAGCCCTCAGGAAGGCCCTATCGGACAAAACTGCAGCGGTGATGCTTGAGCTTATTCAATGCGAGGGAGGCATAAACATAGCTACGGAGGAATATATCGAGGGTATAAGGGACATATGCGACAAGCTGGACATACTTTTCATATGCGACGAAGTGCAGACAGGAATGGGAAGGACCGGGAAGATGTTCTGCTATCAGCATTACAGGGCAAGGCCCGATATAATGACGCTTGCCAAATCGCTGGGTGGAGGCCTCCCGATAGGGGCTATGGTGGCTTCCTCGAAGTTTGCGGATGTCCTGACGGCAGGCTCGCACGCCTCCACGTTTGGCGGCAGTCCTATTGTGTGCGCGGCGGCTCTCGGCGTTTTCGACGCAATCGAAAAAGACCATCTTCTTAAAAATTGCCTGAAACAGGGAAAGTACCTTACAGGAAAACTGATACTTCTCAAGAAAAAATACAAAGTTATAAAGGAAGTACGAGGGATGGCTCTTACAATAGGAGTGGAGCTGGATGCCGTAGAGGATGAGGGCGACAGGATATACAGAAAATGTATGGAAAAAGGGCTTTTGATAAATTGCACACAGAAGAAGGTGCTAAGAATCATGCCTCCTCTTACTGTTACAAAACCGCAGGTGGACAGGGCCGTGGCGATATTGGATAAAGTCCTTAAGGATATTGCCTGACATATATTTCTTGAAGCTTGCTAAAAAGGAAGGAAAAGATGAAAAAGGATTTAATCTCAATATTGGATTTGTCAAAAGAGTATATTGAGAGCCTTTTTGAGATAGCGAGAGCTTTTAAAAAAGACCCCTTTTCAAAGAGCACGGCGCTTAAATCAAAATCAATCGCCCTTGTCTTCGAGAAACCTTCTAATAGGACAAGGGTATCTTTTGAGGTCGGAATGGTGGACCTCGGCGGGCATGCGATATATCTCGGTCCAGACGAGCTCAAGCTGGGCGTAAGGGAATCTGTTAAGGACGTCGGCAAGGTTTTATCGAGATATCTGGACGGTATCGTCGCAAGGACTTTCAGCCATAAGGACGTAGTTGAACTGGCAAGATTTTCCTCTATCCCGGTGATAAACGGGTTAAGCGACCTGCTTCATCCGTGCCAGGGGTTAAGCGACCTATTTACTATAAAGGAGAAATTTGGAGAAGAAAAAGTGAAGATAGCGTTTGTGGGCGACGGTAATAACGTTTTGAATTCGCTGCTTTCCGGCTGCAGCGTTCTTGGCAAACATATATGCGTGGCGACACCCAAAGGTCACGAGCCCGACAAAGGGGTTCTTAAGAAAGCGGACCTTATAGCCAAAAAGAGCAATGCCATGATAGAGCTTACGAATGACCCTGTAAAGTGCGTGAAATCCGCTGATGTGGTATATACGGATGTGTGGATAAGCATGGGGCAGGAATCGGTGAGAAGCAAAAAAATAACGGCATTTAAGAAATTTCAGGTGAATAAGAAGCTCCTTTCGCATGCCAATAAAGGCGCGATTGTAATGCACTGTCTTCCGGCCCACAGGGGCGAGGAAATTACAGATGAAGTTCTCGACGGTAAAAATTCCGTCGTATATGATCAGGCGGAGAATAGATTGCACGTACAGAAGGCGATACTTTTGAAACTATTGAGCAAAAAAACGTAATTATGACGAAATCCGAAATTCTAATAAGTACAGAAAGGATAATATCTAATGAGTAAAAAAGTTGTGTTGGCCTACTCGGGTGGCCTTGATACATCTGTCGCTGTAAGGTGGCTTAAAGAAAAAGGTTTTAGCGTACTGTGCTATCTGGCGGATGTAGGCCAGGGGCAGAATTTCGGAATAGCCACCAAAAGGGCGAAAAAAGCGGGAGCGTATAAAGCCGTAATCGGAGATTTAAAAAAAGAATTTGTAAATGATTTCATATGGCCGTCGCTTAAGGCAGGCGCCCTCTATGAATCGGAATATTTTCTCGCTACCGCCCTTTCCAGGCCACTTATAGCGAAGAAACTTGTAGAAACAGCGCAAAAGGAGAAGGCCGAATATGTCGCCCACGGCTGTACAGGTAAAGGAAATGACCAGGTAAGGTTTGAGTTATCAATAGGGGCGCTTGATTCGAGACTCAAGGTAATAGCCCCGGTAAGAGAATGGGATCTTCCTACAAGGGAAGCGGAAATGAGATACGCCAAACTGCACAACATACCCATAGATGTTACCAGAAAAAAACCGTACAGCATCGACAAGAATTTGTGGGGTATTAGCATAGAAAGCGGAAGGCTTGAGGACCCGTGGCTTGAGCCGGGCGAGGACGCTTATGAGATGACAAAGCCGCTTAATAAAACGCCCGACAAGCCGTCGTACGTAAAAATTTATTTCAAAAAAGGCATTCCTGTGGCTATAAACAACAAAGGCCTAAACGGCACAAGCCTTATAAACGCGCTTAATGAAATAGGCGGCAGGCACTGCATTGGCAGGTCCGATCTTGTTGAAGACAGGCTTGTGGGGATTAAATCGAGGGAGATATACGAAGCTCCCGCGGCTAAGATACTTTATGAAGCGCATAAAGCGCTGGAGAGCCTTGTTCTTGACAGGGAAACGCTTTGTTTCAAGGAACTCGTAAGCCTTAAATATTCAAGGCTGATATATGACGGATTATGGTACACTCCCCTCAAAAGGGCAATAGATAAATTCGTGGATTCCTCCCAGGGGTCTGTCGAAGGCACCGTAAACGTTAAGCTCTTTAAAGGAAACGCTATTGTAGCGGGAAGGAAATCTCCGAAATCACTTTATAAAAAGGAACTCGCCACCTACGGAAAAGGCGATAAGTTTAACCAGTCATTGGCGAAGGGCTTTATAGAGATCTTCGGTTTACCGTATAAGAAGTTTTGAATTTTAGATTTTAGGTTTTACATTCGAGGTTATAAATTTTAGGTTCTAAGTTTAACAGAGGTGCATGATGGCGAAGAAATTGTGGGGCGGAAGATTTAAAAAGAAAACAGAACCGCTTGTGGAAGAATTCACAAGGTCGATAGACTACGATAAAAAACTTGCCCGATGGGACGTGCTAGGCTCTATCATACACGTAAGCGTATTGAGAAAAAGCGGTTTTGTAACGGTTAAAGAGGCAAAGAGACTGCAGAACGCTCTTGACAAAATATCTAAGCAGATAGATCAAGGCATATTTAAGGCTGACAACACGGCAGAGGATATACATACCGATATCCAGAATAAACTGGAAAAAGAGGTAGGTAGCCTCGTCCTGAAGTTGCACACCGCAAGGTCCAGAAACGACCAGGTGCTTTTCGATTTGAAATTTTATTGCAAGTTTGAACTGCTGGCAGTAATGGGTTTGTGTAAGGATTTGCAGATTTCCCTGTTAAAAGCCTGCAACAAGTATTTCGGGATAATTATTCCTGGGTATACTCATTTGCAGCACGCGCAGCTTGTGCTGCTCTCCGACTATCTGAGAAGTTACGAAGAGATGCTGGCAAGGGACGTAAAAAGGCTCGAAAACGTAGGTAAGAGCATAAAACTTTCTTTGGGAGCAGGCGCTTTGGCCGGTATACCGATTAAGGCCGGCATCTATAACGAGGCAATAAAGGAGTATCTCGAAGAAGAAAAAGAATTTGCTAAGGTGTTTAATGTTGAAAAAAGCGTAGATGTTTCAAAATCCATCGATACTGTAAGCGACAGGGACTTTGTTATCGAAATACTATCGGCGCTCTCTATACTGGGTATGCATCTTTCGAGGCTCGCCGAGGACCTTATAATATGGTCGACCAAAGAGTTCGGGTTTGTGGAACTTGACGACGCTTTCGCGACAGGCAGCTCGCTTATGCCTCAAAAAAAGAACCCGGACGTGCTCGAGCTTATAAGGGGTTACACCGGGACTTTAAACGGTAATCTGATGAGCGTGTTGACCATGCTGAAGGGTTTACCGCTTACCTATAACAGGGACATGCAATTAGACAAACCGCCGCTATTCGGCTCTTTCGAAATTATAGAGAGAGAACTTAAGGTTTTGCCAAGGCTTATAGAGACACTTAAATGGAATAAAAAAGCGATTGACGCCAAAATAAAAGATGACGAAGCTATATACGCAACGGACTTTGTATATCACCTTATTCAGAAGAAGAAAATACCGTTTAAAACAGCGCACGACATAGTCGGAAGGCTCATACAGAAGTCCGGGGGCAGGAAAATAGCGGACATGAAAGAAGAAGAGATAAAAAACGTATCAGATAAGCTCGACAAAAAAGAACTTTTGGGGCTTATGAATCCGGTTAAATCCGTTGCGTCAAGAATATCGGTTGAAAGAAAAAAACTTAAAACCTAAAACGTACAACTTAAAACCATAATAACCATGCATCGTTTTAAATACATAGGACGTTCGCTTTTTTGCGAAAAGGTAAAGGTGTCGGACATAGCTGCTAAAGTGGGGACCCCTCTTTACGTTTACAGCAGGA
Organism: Candidatus Omnitrophota bacterium; assembly: GCA_016927795.1. Taxonomy (GTDB): domain Bacteria; phylum Omnitrophota; class Gorgyraeia; order JABMRN01; family RBG-13-46-9; genus JAFGLX01. The sequence goes on along the minus strand of JAFGLX010000016.1, from coordinate 3,682 downwards.
ACACCCTTCTTGACCACTACGCGAAGATTAAAGAGGCGTTTGCGAGCGTTTCACCGCTTATATGTTTTTCGGTGAAGAGCAATTCAAACCTGAGCGTCTTAAGGGCACTCGTTAAGGCCGGTGCCGGGGTTGACATAGTATCAGGCGGCGAGCTTTACCGCGCCAAACTTGCGGGCGCGCCGCCCGAAAGGGTCGTTTATGCGGGCGTAGGCAAGAGAAGAGACGAAATTATGGACGCCATTCGTTACGGGATACTCTTTTTTAACGTGGAATCAGAGGAGGAGTTGACTCTTGTGAACGCATGCGCGGCGTCGCTCGGGAAAAAGGTTAACGTCGCTGTTCGGATAAATCCGGACGTGGACGTCTCGACGCATGATTATATAAAAACAGGCAAGGGGCAGACCAAGTTCGGTGTTAATTTTGATACGGCAAAACGCATATTCCGTTCGAGCTGGAAATACCGTAATATAGCCATACGGGGCGTGCATATACATATAGGGTCCCAGATTTTAAATCCGCAGCCTTTTCGGCGCGCCATAAAAAAGGTGCTTGGATTTCTGGACAAAAATTCGCTTCTTGTGGAATACCTTAATATAGGAGGCGGAATGGGGGTTGTGTATTCGCTTGAGAAGCCCCAGACCGCTACCGGCTTTGCCGGTAAGATATTGCCGCTCGTTCGGAAGTCTAATCTCAAGCTTATTCTTGAGCCGGGTCGGTTTATAGCGGCTAACAGCGGTATTCTGGTTACCATGGTGCTTTTCAGAAAAAAGAACGGCCAGAAACGGTTTATTATAGTGGACGGCGCCATGAATGACCTTATAAGGCCTAGTCTTTATGAGGCCTATCACGAGATTCTTCCGGTTACAAAACCGAGACGCAGGGCAAGCGTGGCAAGGTACGACATAGTAGGCCCCGTATGCGAAACAGGGGATTTTCTGGCCAAAAACAGAAAAATGACGGAACCTGCCTCAGGAGACCTTCTGGCCGTAATGGGTTCAGGCGCGTACGGTTATTCTATGTCGAGTAATTACAACTCAAGGCCCCGGGCCGCGGAAGTAATAGTTGACGGAAATAAATTCTTTGTGGTGAAGAAACGGGAAACTTACGGCGATCTTGTAAGGGGAGAAACGATTAGATAGGTTGTTGCGGAAAAATGGATATAACATTCGCAAAAGTCCAGGCAAGCGGAAACGATTTTATAGTTCTGGATAACCGGCAAAACAGGCTCGCGGAGAAGATACGGGATTTCGCCCAGTTTGCCGCCTTCGCCTGCAGGCGTAAATATTCGGTAGGTGCTGACGGTCTTCTGGTTCTGGAAGATTCCGGTTCCTGCGATTTCAGAATGAGAATTTTTAATCCCGACGGCTCTGAAGTAGACATGTGCGGCAACGGTATCCGTTGCAGCGCATTGTACGCCTACGCGAAAGAATGGTGTGGCAATATTATGAAAATCGAGACAAAGGCGGGGCATCTTGAATCTGAAGTAAGTACGGGTACGGACGGAGAGACGAACGGGAGAAACGCAGCGTCTGTAAGCGTAAAAATGACCGCGCCAGGCGACATAAAACTTAACCAGAATCTGGGGATAGAAAAGAGTATCGTGAACGTACATACGATTAATTCAGGCGTACCGCATGCGGTACATTTCGTGGAAAATATCAATAGCTATCCTGTAAAGGAAATGGGCGGCAAAATCAGGTATCATAAAATATTCGAACCGAAAGGCACAAACGCGGATTTTGTAGAGGTCCTGGGAGGTTCCAATATATCTGTAAGGACGTATGAGAGGGGAGTCGAAGACGAAACCCTGGCCTGCGGTACGGGCGTAGTAGCATCGGCAATAATTTCGCACCTTATAAACGGCACCAAAGGTCCCGTTTGCGTCACTACGAAAAGCGGCGAAGCCGTAAAGGTGCGTTTCAGAAAAGAGCAGAATCGTTTTAAAGACGTTTATTTGGAAGGAAAAGCACAGATTGTGTTCGAAGGGAGTATACATTATGTTTAAAGGCTCGTTTGTAGCGATAGTTACACCGTTTTCCCGAAAGGGCTCCTCTTCAGGCAGCAAAAGTTTAAAAGTCGACGAAAAGAAGTTCGCAGAGCTGGTAGAATTCCAGATAAAGAACGGAACCGACGGCATAGTGCCGGCCGGTTGCACGGGTGAGGCAGCGACCTTTACCCATGACCAGCAGAAGCGCCTTATGGACCTTACGGTCGAAATAGTGGACAGGCGAATAATCGTAATAGCCGGTGCCGGTTCAAATAATACGGATGAGGCGATCGCGCTTACCAGGCACGCTAAAAAGGCGGGCTGCGACGGGGTTTTGTCCATTACTCCATATTATAACAAGCCGACTCCCGAGGGGCAGTACAGGCATTACAGGGAAATCGCCAAAAGCGCCGATATCCCGATAATGATATACAACGTCCCGTCGAGGACAGGCATATCGATGAAGCCCGAAACCGTAGCGAGGCTTTCCCATATTGATACCATTGTAGCGATTAAGGAGGCCAGCGGGAGCCTCGACCAGGTGAGCCAGATACTTTCGCTGTGCAACATCACCGTGCTTAGCGGAGACGACTCGCTTACGTTGCCTATGATGTCTGTGGGCGCCAGGGGCGTTGTAAGCGTTGTCGCTAATATTATCCCTAAAGAAGTACGCGAAATGGTCGCCTATTTTCTTGACGGGGACATAGAGAGGGCCAAAAAATTACATTATAAGATATTGCCGCTTTCTAAGGCCATGTTTATAGAAACGAACCCCATACCGGTTAAGACGGCTATGAGGCTTATGAGGGTTATAAACGGCAAATTAAAATTACCGCTTTGCGAAATGGAGAAAGAAAACGAAACTAAGCTCAAAAAAGCGCTAAAGGATTACGGCTTGCTTTAGTTCCTTTGCATAGAGATAGAGTATAAAATAGGAGGTCAATCTCGGTATGGTAAAGGTAGTTGTAAGCGGCGCATCAGGCCGCATGGGGAAAAGAATATCCGAGCTCGCGGCAAAGGACGCCGATATTGACGTTGTAGCCGGTATAGAGATTCGCCAAAATGCCGATCCCAAGAAGGGCATTTTTGGCGACATAAACGAGATTAAAAATAATTATGACTGCATAGTGGAATTTACCACGCCAGAGGCTACTGTCGAACACCTGACCGCGGCGGCGAGGCTTAAGAAAAGCATGATAATAGGCACCACCGGCTTATCCGACGCGCAGAAAAACGCGATAAAAGAAGCCTCGGAGGTCATACCTATCGTTTTTTCTCCAAATATGTCGGTAGGCGTTAATTTACTTTTTAACCTTATAAGCCAGGCTTCCAAAACGCTCGGAAAAGAATACAAGGTAAAAATAAAAGAAGCGCACCATATACACAAGAAGGACAAACCAAGCGGTACCGCTAAACTCATGGAGGAGATAGTGGTTAAGGAATCAGGCAGAACCGCGATACCGATACAGTCGGTGCGGGAGGACGAGATAGTGGGAGACCATGAGATATTTTTTGAGAGCGATGGGGATGTAATAAGAATATCGCATTCGGCAAAGACAAGGGACATACTTGCTCTCGGAGCTATTGAAGCGGCAAAATTTATCGCCACCAGAAAAAAAGGTCTTTTTTCGATGCGAGACGTGCTGAAATAGGCATAAAAGGAGTAAAAATTGGCTATAAAAATTGATGTGTCAG
>JAFGLX010000188.1 GCA_016927795.1 Candidatus Omnitrophota bacterium | reverse complement strand
TTTCCTCTCCGCCATAATCGCAAGGATAAAGATTATGTCCAAGGTGGATATAGTGGAGCACAGGATACCGCAGGATGGCCAGGCGATAGTTAAAACGAAAGACCAAAGGCTTGATTTAAGGGTATCTTTCATACCCACTCCGTACGGCGAAAGTGTTGTAATAAGAATTTTGCCTACAGGCGTCCTTTACGATATCGGAAATTTAGGACTGGACGAGGACAATAAACTATTTCTCCTGGAGCTTATAAAAAAACTCCACGGAATAATATTCGTAACGGGCCCTACCGGAAGCGGTAAAACCACGACGCTATACGCCTGTCTTAACAGAATAAAGTCCGGCGAAAAGAAAATAATAACTATAGAGGACCCCATAGAATACGAGATGGACGGCGTGACCCAGATACAGGTAAACCCCCAGACGGGTCTTACATTCGCGGCGGGCTTAAGAAGTATATTAAGACACGACCCGGATATTATTATGGTTGGGGAGGTGAGGGACCGTGAGACCGCTGAAATAGCCATAAGGGTAGCCTTAACCGGACATCTTGTGTTTTCGACGCTTCATACAAATAGCGCGGCCACAAGCATTCACAGGCTCATAGATATCGGGATAGAGCCCTATCTCATTTACTCGAGCACAAACATTTTTATAGCCCAGAGGCTTGTAAGACTCCTGTGCCCGAAATGCAAAATTCCGGACAAAAACCCCAGCCCTAATGTCCTGCAGTTCATAATGTCCCAGAGCGGCATATCCGACAAAAAAGAGGTATCTCTTTATAAAAGCGCGGGTTGCGACTATTGCAATCATACCGGGTTTTACGGACGAAGCGCTGTTTACGAAATGCTACCGATAGACGAGAATATAAGAGAATTGATTCAAACGAAGGCTTTGCCTAAAGATATAGAGAAAGCCGCCATTTCCAAAGGTATGAAGACCATGCTGCAAAGCGCGCTTACAAAGGTTTCGAAAGGTATTACGACTATTGACGAGGTTATTAGCGTGCTTGCGGTGGAAAAACTCGATTTGGACAATAGAACCTGCAATATACCCATAACCGAGGCCCCCGATTCACAGGCCTCTTTAGCCGATGCCGGCGTTAAAACGGAAGACAAAAAAACCCCACCCGATGAGGCCGACTCAATGAAAATATTCGACAGACGCATATATCCGCGCCTGCGTACCCCTGCCAAAATCAGATTTTCCTTTTTTAAGGGGATTTCAAAAGAGATGCAGAAAAAAATCGTTCAATATGGGGTGAAAAAAGAGGATCTTTTCAGGGAATATGAAGTTACGATCCAGAATATCTCGGCAGGCGGCGTTATGTTTAAGCACGAATTGCCGCTTATCAAGGATGCGGTTCTTGATATTAAACTTACAATTCCTGCCGGTCAGGACACATCGGAGCGCCAGATATCCTGTCTTGCTAAGGTTGTCTGGAGCCACAAAGAAGATAAGACCGCCCTGCATGAGGCCGCCATATGCTTTTTAGACCTCTCAAGCGGTGATAGGGGGATTGTTAACAATTTCGTAAAAACACATTCAGAATAGAGGGGATTTAATGCCAACCTATAGTTATGAGGCGAAGGATACAAAGGGGAATATCGTGCGTTCTTCCATAGAAGCTGATTCTAACGGCGAGGCTGTGGATAAAATATCGCAGCTTGGCTACTATCCACTGTCCGTAAGCGATGCCTCGTCGGCACACGGAGGCGGAGTAAAGTCAGCCGGTTTTTTTGCAAAAATAGCGCTGCATAAAAACGTCACGATTTTCGCCAAGCAACTGGCGGGGCTTCTCAAAAGCGGGATACCCATGTTAAGGTCGCTTAAAATAATTTCGTTCCAGACCTCAAACAGGAATTTCCGGTCTATGCTGGAAAATATTACCGCCGAAGTAAAAGACGGTGCGTCGCTTTCCAGGGCTATAAGCATGTATCCGGGCATTTTTAACCCTTTTTTTATATCAATGGCGCGCGCAGGGGAGGAAAACGGTATGTTGGCCGACAGTCTTTCAAGGATTGCAGATTACAGAAAGAAAGAGGCCGCGATAAAATCAGAGATAAAGAGGGCGCTTACCTATCCTGCGCTTATAGCGCTGGCGGGCATTGTTACGGTTTCGTTTATCATGGCTTATGTTATGCCTAAGCTTGTCGATCTTATACAGAATATCGGGACGGGAGAATTGCCGCGCCTGACGTCGATATTGATAGGAAGCACGAACCTTTTACGGCACAATTTTCTTATAGTACCGGTGGCTTTCGTTGTCGCATATCTTCTATTACGCGCCATATTTTCAAATAGCGTAAACCGCGAATTCCTGGATTCCTTTAAACTGAAATTTCCGCTTTTTGGGGAACTAATATTCAAGTCGGATTTTATTACTTTCGCCAGAACCATGGAGGCTTCCTTAAACAACGGGCTCCAGATGATAAAGGCGCTCGAGTTATCAACAATAGTTGTGCACAATGAAAAGATAAGGAAAGAGCTTAAGAATTATTGCAACCAGGTAAAGGCTGGCTCAAGTTTTGGTTCGCTAATGCAGTCTTCCAGGTTATTTCCCATTTCTCTGGGTACTATGCTTAGTGTCTCAGAGCAATCCGGAAGGGTGGCGGAGGTTTTCGCTCAGATAGCAGAGGAATATGAGCAGGATGTGGAAGAAGCCGTAAGCATAGTGGTAACGCTTATCGAACCGTTAATAATAATATGTTTGGGCTTTGTCATTGGGTTTATAGTGTTGGGTATGCTTCTGCCCATTTTCCAGTTCAATGTAATGGTCAAATAGAAATGCATGGAGGGTGATATGTCTAACCGCTCCGGTTTTACTCTTATAGAAATATTGCTTGTGGCTGTCATTATAGGCGCTCTAGCGAGCATAGTTATGCCGAGGCTCGGTGGAAAAACGGACCAGGCTATGATAGCGGCGGCAAAGATAGATATTACCTCGAACGTGTCGACCGCGCTTAAATTATATGAGTTGGACAACGGTTTTTTCCCTACTACCGAGCAGGGGCTTACGGCGCTTGTCACGAAGCCGACCACTCAACCTGTGCCGAGGAACTGGAACGGCCCTTATCTTGAAAAGTTTCCGCAAGACCCGTGGGGGAGGCCATACATTTACAAGTGCCCAGGTACCCACGGTTTTGCGTACGATTTATATTCGCTCGGCCGCAATAACATAGATGATGAAACCAATATCAACAGTTGGGATTAAAAACAAGGGATTTACGCTTATCGAAATATTGTGCGTCATTGCTGTTTTAAGTTGCGGCATTGTCCTCATATTCCGGAGCCTCTTTACCTCTCTCTACGCGCTGGAAGAGGCGAACGACCGTCTAGTCGCTTCATCTATCCTGCAAAAAAAAATCATAGAATCAGAAATGCTGATTGAAGGCGGCGCGTACCCGGCAAAGGATGCCCTATCCGGCTCTTTTGCGCTTGATAACAGGCGTTTTTATTACGATGTCCTGCTGCAAAAATCCCAGACCGGGGAGGATTTTTATAAGGGGAGCGCCGTGTGCCACTGGTTCAGAGGGCCAAAAAAAATAAGCATATCGCGCGACTTCATTTGTTTAATCAATGAAAATAAATAATGTAAGACACGGTACCCGCGGGTTTACTTTCATCGAAATATTATTTGTGGTGACTATTATGGTCGTTGTGGCGGTTGCCCTATCCGGCAGTATACAGGCGGGTATCAATATAGTGAAAAGGTCCAACGCAGTTTCCAGAAATGAGGACATATGGTTGCTGTTTGAGAGGATGAAAAACGATTTAAGAAAATCCGTTTTGTTTCCCCAGATAGAGTGGAAGGCCGATCCGGGCGGGATAAGCTTTCCGGCGATAACGGATTACGCTTTCAGAAAAAATACTTCCGTAAACCGTGACTACGCGATATTGCCTCAGATAACCGAAGTGCGCTATAAATTTGATAAGGATAAAAAAAATGTATACAGGCAGGTACGCGATTATTCGGAATATAGCGGCAAAAAGACGAGCGAGGAGAGCCTGCTTGCCGGCAATATATTGGCTTTTGAATTGAAATATTATTATTTATCAAAAGATAAAAAAATAACCTACGAGAATTCACCCGGAGGGGGCATGGTGCCGCGCTTTATAGAAATTAGAATTGTTTTTACCTGTAACGGCGGTGAGCGGAATGAGATTTCAGAGATGATGGAAGTTCCTGTGGGCATGTTTCAATAATGGGTATATTAAGGAATAAAAAAGGCAGCATATTCATATTGAGTATCTGGGCTCTGGTCATCTTTTCAATATATGCCCTGTATCTCGGATATAGTTCCAGGATGAGGATTTTATTTGCGCAGCGCATACTATCACGCGATACTTTAAGGTCCGTTACAGAGGCCGGTGTATTTGAGATTATCGGCATAATAAGGAAAGAGGCCGGTACTAAGCCGGAACTTCTGTTTCCATTTGTCCTCACTTCCTTTCCGGCACATTCTTCGGGTGGTTTTGGACAGAAAACAGATGACACCCATTCCGAAATATTATATAATAATTTTGTCAGTTTACCCGATGGGAAGGTCTATTATTTTATCGAAGACGAGGAAAGCAAACTTAACCTCAATACGGCCGATTCTTCCAGCATCGCTTTTCTTATAAGGGAAATCGCCGGCCTCGATGAGGATGAAGCGGTGCGCCTGGCTAATGATATTGTGGACTGGCGTGACCCGGATGACGAACGGCCGGACCTGCAGATTATAAATAGCGAGGATAGGTACTATAAGCTGGCCGGATTGGCATACGGCCCAAAAAACAAAAACTTCAGGCTGATTGAGGAACTTCTACTTGTAAAGGGTATGACCCCCGGCGCCTACGAAGCGATAAAGCCTTACGTTACAGTTTACGGTTCCGGAACGGTCAATATAAATACATGTAAAGAGGCAGTGCTTAAGTCACTCGGGCTTAGCGATGTTCTTACGGAGAAGGTTTTACTTTTTCGCGGTTCGAGTTCCAGTAAAAAAGCGGACATAAACAATTTTTTTACCGGTGCGTCGACTATTATAGACCAGCTTGATGATTATAGTTCGCTTGACAAAATGGAAAAAGACGCACTTTCGGAACTTATAAAAAATAATAAAATAGCTGTGGACTCCGGCGTGTTCAGTGCCGTAAATATAGGAAAACTGAGAAACGGGAGCAGTCGCCTTTTAATACACTGTATCGTTGACGAAAACGGCAAAATGCTTTACTGGAAAGAGGATTTTACAAATTAATGGCTCCTGTAGGTAGCATAAAAGAAGCGATAATGAGCGGACTCGTTAAGAACCGGGCGGTTCTGGGCTTGGAAATCGGAAAAAATTATACGCGCCTGGCGATACTTAAAAAAACAAAACACGATAAGGAAGCCGTATTCCTGGAGAACATCTATACGAAGGAGATGTCGGATACCGAAAAGATTAGCGCCATATCCGGCAGCCTGAAAAAATCGAATTACAAAGCTGAGGAAGTGATTCTTATTATCCCGTCGAACCTGGTTATGACCAAAACCCTTCAGATACCTTCTGTAAAAGAAAACGAGATAAGGGACATTTTAAATCTGCAGGCAGGCCGGCATACGCCTTATTCACGCGAGGAGTTAGTGCTAGATTATGTCGTGCTGGGGAGAGTCCAGGATATCTATACAAAAATTCTGGTGGTTATGGCAGCTCGCGATATCATAAACAGCAGGATAGCAATGTTGGAGTCATCCGGGCTTAAGGTATCGAAGGTTTTATTCCTGCCTGAGGGCATAAGCAGGATGGCTTCCGAATTGTTCAAGCCGGATGCCGGTAAAGCGCCGAAAATTCTGCTTAATGTTGGCACAGAAAGCTCGGATTTTAACATTTTTTCCGCAACCGGCCTTATGTTTACTAGAAATATACCGGTTGATCAAAACCAGTTTCTGGATAACAAAGATAAGGCGTTGGAGAAGCTTGCCGAGGAGCTAAAGAGGTCCATGGAGCTTTACAACACCGAGGAAATCGCCGAACGGCCGGACGAAATTTATATATCCTGTAACGCCAACGTGTGGCTGGAGATAGAGAACCCCATAAGGGAGGCCTTCACGCTTGAGGTAAAAAGGTTTTTCATAAATGATTACATTTCTGTGCCGGATACAGAGAAGGAAATTTTCAGGGATAAAAACGAACAATTTACCGCGCTCCTTTCGAGTCTTGCGGTTTACGATAAGTTTTTGATGGACCTTATGCCGGAAGACACAAAAGAACACCGCAGATTTGAGGCAAAGGCCAAGAAATTCATCGTTATCGGGATATTGGCCATGGTTATATTCCTCCAGATATGCTTGGCCCTTCTTTTCAAAATATATTATACGCAGAAGTATCTGGACATGATAGACGCCAAGTTTAAAGAGGAGATAAAAAAAGCGGAACACCTGCAGCTTATCTCGGACAGGACAAGAGTGGTAAACGATTTTTTGAGCGGGAAAAATACGCCCCTTCAGGTGATTGTCAGCCTGTATGATATACTGCCGGATGATATTTACTTACAGAGCATCGCAATCGATAAAGACAAGAGCGTTTTTGTCAAAGGAACAAGCGAATCCGTATCCCGCATTTTTGAAATAGTGACAAGCCTGGAAGAAAACCCTTTATATAAAGGCGTGAAGACAGAATTTACGGAAAGTCGTAAAAAAGAGGGCAAGAATATAGCCGATTTCGGCATTACAATGGTGATAGAAGAAGATGGAAAATAAGGAAGACAAAAAACCAAAAAGCGGCGGAAAACAGGAGCTCTTAGCCAACCTCTTCAAAAAGGCGTCCAAGCGCGAAAGATTACTTTTCTATCTCGCCTGCTTCGCCATGCTTGTGGTGCTTCTCGACAGGATTGTATTAATCCCAATAATGAGGAATCTCAAAAGCATAGAAGATAAAATAGAACAGAAAAAGACAATCATAAAAGACGGCCTTGCCATACTCGCCTACGAGAACAGGATTACCGAGGATTATGATAGGGT
>JAFGLX010000015.1 GCA_016927795.1 Candidatus Omnitrophota bacterium | reverse complement strand
GGCGGGAGAATAGCCGTGGAGAGCGAATTAGGGAAGGGGAGTAAATTCATAATTTCTTTACCGCTTAAAAAGGCTTAATCCCCTTCGGGGAGGGAACCCAAAAGGGGTGCCACACAACTCTAACCAAGGAGGTAGTTATGGCAAAGGTATTGATAATAGAAGATGAGGTTTCGCTGCTAAAAGGGTTACAGGATAATCTCGAGGAGGAAGGCTATAAGGTCGTAACAGCCTCCAACGGGAAGATGGGATTGGAAAAAGCGGTCAACGAAAATTTTGACCTGGTGCTTCTCGACGTTATGCTTCCCGGAATGAATGGTTTTGATGTGTGTAAGGAAATAAAACTGAAAAAGATAGCGCTTCCGATAATAATGCTTACCGCCAAGTCAAAGGAATCCGATAAGGTTCTGGGGCTGGCGCTGGGGGCGGATGATTATGTTACCAAGCCTTTCAGCATTACCGAATTACTGGCTCGCATAAAAGCCGTAATGCGCAGGGTTAATATGCACAGGCAGGCCAAGGAGAAGAAACTGCAGACGTATAAATTCGGTAACGTAAAGGTTGATTTTGTTAAGCTGGAAGCTTCCAGAAACAACAAAAAAATAAATTTTTCAAAACGGGAATTTGACATCCTGGAATACATGATAAAGCGAAAAGGAGAGGTAATATCACGCAATGACCTTTTGGATGTGGTATGGGGGTATGAGGTGTTTCCCACGACAAGGACAGTGGATAATTTCATAGCGCGCCTAAGGAAAAAAGTAGAGGACAAGCCCGCAAAACCAAAACATATTTTAAGCGTAAGAAGCGTCGGTTATAGATTTGTCGCTTAACAGTATACGCAAAAATACCACGCAGCCGGTCAGAAAATTCATGCAAGAGAAGGCGGTATTAATAGGCTTAATCCCGCTACACATAGCTTCGCTATGCATGTACGGTTAGTATGCACTCGTGCCCGGACCACATGCAGTAAACTTGCCTAATATTCCCTATTATGAACCAGCCGGAATACGCATAATTCCTTCAGTTTTTCCCTGGCTTAAATGGGGCAGCTTGCATGATACACCACTTGACAAAACTGCCATTCTTTTATAATATATCAATATTATAAGATATAGGCGAGTCAGGGGTTTACCCATGTTTTTAATGCGGTAACATAGAATAGAAAGGAGAAGTTGTGGCTCAAGATAAAATAAGAAACATCATGTTAATGGGGCATTCTCATTCAGGCAAAACCCAGCTTTCGGAAGCTATGGTATATGCCGGAGGGCTCATACCGAAACCCGGCAGCGTCGATGAAGGCACAACGATATCCGATTATAATGACGATGAAAAAGAAAGGAAAATATCAATCAACTGTTCCATGCTTAATACCGTTTTTAATGACATAAAGGTCAATATTATAGATACCCCCGGCTATGGTGATTTCATAGGTGAGGTTTTAAGCGGAGTAAAAGTCGTCGAAAGCGCCGTAGTAGTCGTAAACGCGGTAGGCGGCGTAGAGATAGGGACGAACCAGGCTTTTAAGATAATCGAAGAAGAGAAGCTCCCGGCCGTTATATTCATAAACAGAATAGACAAAGAACACGCCGATTTTTTTAAGTGCGTAAACGCATTAAAAGACAAATTCGGGAAAAAGCTCGTGATTATAACCTATCCGGTTGGAAAAGAATCTTCCCTCAAGTCTGTTTCTAATTTAATAACAAAAGAAGGGTTAAATGACCTCGAGGGGGACGATAAGGGTAAAGCCGAAAAATTTTCGGAATCTCTTATGGAAAACGTCGCTGAGACAGACGATAAGCTTCTTGAGAAGTATCTTGATCAGGGCACACTGGGCGCTGATGAGGTGAGTGGGGCCATGAAGAAGGGTATCCTTGAAAGAAAAATAATTCCCGTGTTAGCCGGTTCGGCGGCTCTTGGCATCGGCGTAAAAGAGCTCATGAATTTTGTGGCGGAAGACATGCCTTCCCCCGCTGAGGCACCGCCCAGGGAAGCGTTGGATTCAAAAACAAACGAAAAGATATCGATAAAAGGAGATGAGGACTTTTTCAGTGCCCAGGTATTTAAGACCGTTTCCGACCCTTACGTGGGCCAGATATCCATATTCAGGGTTTTTTCCGGAAGCCTCTCATCTAATTCTTCGTTTTACAATGTGACTAAGAAGAATTCCGAGAAAATAAGCCAAATTTTCACGCTGCAAGGAAAAGAGCAGAAACAGGTTGACAGGGTTTATGCAGGTGATATCGCGGCCTGTACCAAGCTCAAGGATACCTCTACGGGTGATTCGCTGGGAACAGAGCAAAAGCCTGTTTTGTTTGACCAGTTAAAATTTCCCGAACCCGCAATATCGTTTTCCATAAAACCAAAAAGCCGTTCCGATGAGGATAAAATTTCGGGCGCCCTGCATAAGCTTACGGTAGAGGATATAGCGTTTAAGGTTGTGCGGGATACGCAGACTAAGGAACTTGTCGTATCCGGCATGGGTGATTTACACCTCAATATAATGATTGCGAGGCTTAAGCAGCGTTTTGGCGTAGATGTCGATATAGGAACCCCCAAAATCG